>JAGWSK010000205.1 GCA_028869355.1 Alphaproteobacteria bacterium
ACCTGCCGGGCGCGTCCGATGGCGAGCGATTCCGCCTCCACATTGGTGGTGATGGTGCTGCCCGCAGCGACATAGGCGCCGTCACCGATCTTGACCGGCGCGACCAGCGTCGAATCCGATCCGATGAAAACGCGCGCGCCGATATCGGTGAAATATTTGCCTTCACCATCGTAATTGCAGGTGATCGTGCCGGCGCCGATATTGCTGCCCTCGCCCACTCTCGCGTCGCCAAGATAAGTCAGGTGATTGGCCTTGGCGCCGGCCTCGAGCCGCGCATTTTTCACTTCGACAAAATTCCCGACATGGACCGAAGCTTCCAGCACGGCACCCGGGCGAAGCCGCGCGAACGGCCCGACAATCGCGGACTCGCCGACTGTGGCTTCCTCGATATGGCAGAACGGCAAGATTCTCGCGCCACGCCGGACAGTGACACCCGTACCAAATACAACATAGGGACCGACCGTTGCATCGGATTCGATGACGGTATCGGCCGAGACGAAAACCGTCTCGGGCGCAACCAACCCGGCGCCATTCGCCATCAGTTCCGCGCGCTTGCGGTTCTGAAACACGCGCTCGGCCTCAGCCAGTTGCGCACGCGAATTGACGCCCAGCATTTCAGACTCGTCACCCTCGATGACTTTGCATTGGGCGCCATGACGCCGCGCAATTGCGGTAACATCGGTCAGATAGAATTCGCCCTGCGCATTGCTGTTGCCGACCTCATGCAGCAGACGAAAAATCGCCGGGCTTCGCGCCGCCAGCATGCCGGCAAAGCACAAATCGACTTCGCGCTCGGCCTGCGTGGCGTCTTTTTCCTCGACGATGCGAAACAGTTCATCGCCTTCAACGATCATCCGGCCATAGCCTTTCGGCTCCGCAGCGCGAAAACCAAGCGCCGCCATACCGTATTGATCCGCGGCTTGCACGAGCCGGCGCAAAGTCGCCCCCGTCAGCAACGGCGTGTCGCCGAACAGCACCAGCAAAATTCCATCAAAGCCCGTCAGCGCAGCTTCCGACTGGAGCACGGCATGACCGGTGCCAAGCTGACGCTGCTGCACCAGAGATTCAGCGCCCCATTCAGATGCGAGGCGCGCCACATCGCCGGCATCAGGTGCAGTCACAACCAGCATTCTCGCCGCACCAAGCTGCTTTGCCACGGAAAGCACATGGGCCAGCATGGGGCGTCCGGCGATCCTGTGCAGCACCTTGGGCAGGGCCGATTTCATCCGCGTGCCCTGTCCTGCGGCCAGCACCAGGACTGCTAAAATAGATGCTTTCATATGTTGTTAACGCCCCTCTCGTAACTCAGGCTCCGGATGGCGGATCGGCCAAAGCGTAAGCCAGATTTAAGTTAGTTAAGCTTTCCCTGTGGCAGTTTCTAGGCTATCCCGGATCGGGTTGATGATTTGCCGATGGCGCAATTCATGCCGATACAAGCGCAGGAAAGACGTGTCGGATAGGGCCGGAGTCGCCATCATCTTCGATCTGGACGGCACGCTGGTGGATACCGCACCGGATCTTGCCGCTGCCCTCAATGCCGTGCTGATAGCCGAAGGCCAGGAGCCGGTCAGTCCTTCGGACTTGCGCCAACTGGTCGGCCATGGCGTGCGGGCAATGTTCGAGCACGCCCTTTTGCGCACGTCGGCCGATGTCAGCAGCGAGCGTATGGCAAATCTCACCGAGCAGTTCCTTGCCCATTACCGCACCAACATCGCCAAAGACAGCAAGCCTTTTCCGGGCGTGCCCGAAACACTCGATCGGCTTGCAAAAACCGGCGCCGGACTTGGAGTGTGCACCAACAAGGCCCACGAACTGACCGAATTGCTGCTGAACGAATTATCGCTGTCGCGGCATTTCCCGGCGGTCTTCGGAGGCGGCAGGACGCCATACAGCAAACCTGACCCGCGGCACGTTCTTGCGGTGATGAACGCGCTCAATGGCAATAACCGCCGGGCCGTGTTCGTTGGCGATTCGGTGATCGATGTTCAGGCGGCACGGGCGGCGGAAATTCCGGTCATCGCCATGAGCTATGGATATACGCAGGTCCCGGCCCGTGAGCTCGGCGCCGATGCTGTGCTCGACGATTTCGCGGAATTGCCGGATACCATTTCCCGCCTGATCGGCTGAACGCGCGCCGACGCCGTCGAAGCCGTGACTTGCGCGCCGGTTTGAATTTCCGTTCAATCGCGCAGGACAAAAAATCATGGCAGGAGTACGCTTTGGCAGACATCAAGGTTTCCGAAGAACTGGCCAAAAAATTCGCCACCGAAAAAGACCGCGACACGCCCTATCAGCGCTGGGTTCGAAATGAAGGGCTTGAGATTATCAGCGGCCACTATGTGCCGAACTTAAGAACCGTGGAGCTGAAACCCTGGCCGCGCCGGGGCGGCGCCGGCGTTTACATCAACCACGACGCGTCGCGCACTTCGAATGACTGCTATGTGTGCGAAATTCCTCCGGGCAAAAGCCTCGCACCACAGCGCCAGTTGTTTGAAGAAATGGTGCTGGTTCTCGAAGGCCGCGGCTCGACGGCGGTGTGGAATGATGGCGGCAGCCGGATCACATTCGAATGGAAAGCCGGCGCCATGTTCGCGATTCCGCTGAATTGCCGCCATCAGCATTTCAACGGCTCCGGTACAGCGCCGATCCGCTATGTTGCTGTCACCAACGGCCCGGCGGTAATGAATCTTTATGACGACGCGAATTTCGTCTTCAACACCGCCTATGATTTTCCGAACCGGTTTGCCGGCGAACCGGACTATTTCACGCCGAAATCGGAACCCAAAGGTTTTCTGCTGCCGACAAATTTTGTTCCGGATGCGGTCAATTTGCCGCTGATATCCGCCAGGGAACGCGGTGCAGGCGGCGGCCATATCCGCTTCAACATGGCGAAGGGTTCAATGTCGAGCCACATTTCGCAATTCCCCGTCGGGACCTACAAGAAGGCGCACGCGCATGGTCCATCGGCACACGTCATCATCCTGTCGGGCGAAGGCTATTCCTTGATGTGGCCGGAAGGTGAAGAGCCGCGGCGCTATGAGTGGCAGGTTGGAAGCATGATCGTGCCGCCCAACAAGTGGTACCATCAGCACTTCAATTCCGGATCTGTGCCGGCGCGCTATCTGGCATTCAAGCATGAAGTGGCGCTGATCCGTAATTCGCAAGGCGTGCCGACGGCATGGATCAGCCGCCGTACCGGTGGCGAGCAGATCGATTATGCCGATGAAAGGCCGGAGATCAGGTCGATGTTCAAGGATGCGCTCGCCCGGCACGGCATAGCCCCACGCATGGACGACGCCTATCAGAAGGAGCTTGCCGATCTTCCTCCTCCGAAGGCAGCCTGATCACATGACGAAATGGAATCGGCGAGCTTTTGTCGGCGGTCTGACGGGTGCGGCACTGACCGCATCCGTATCCACGAAAGGACAGGCCCAGACCGTCAGCCCGGCGCATTTGGCCGGCCCCGATCGTACGCAGCGCCTGATTGCAGCCGCGAAAAAGGAAGGCGTGCTGAACCTCTATTCCTCGGCCATCGCGGACCACATGAGTGCCGTCACAGCGGCATTCGAGAAGACCTATGGCCTGCCGGTGAAAACCTGGCGTGGAGGTTCGGAGGAAATTCTTCAACGGGCGGTCACGGAAGCGCGCGGCGGGCGCTTCGACATGGACGTCGCGGAAACGGCAGCCATGCAGATCATGGAAATCGCACATGAAAAACTGCTCGAACCGGTCGCGACTCCGGTTGCCGCCGAGTTGATGGAGCAGGCGAGGATTCCGGGCGAGCCGTGGTTGCCGAGCCGGATTATCGTTTTCACCGGCGCATATAATACACGGCTGATCGCGCCGGCCGATCTGCCCAAAAGCTATGACGCGCTGCTCAATCCAAAATGGAAAGGCAAGCTCGGGATCGAAGCCGACGACAACAACTGGCTGATGGCGTTGTGCAGCGCCATGGGTGAGGCCAGGGGTCTGAAGCTGTTCGGCGATATCGTCGCGCAGAACGGAATTTCGGTGCGCAAAGGGCACACGCTGCTCGCCAATCTGGTCGCATCGGGCGAAGTTCCGGTTGCCCTAAGCGTCTATTATCATGAGATTGGGCCGCTGAAGCGCAGCGGGGCGCCGATTGCCGAATTGAATATCCCACCAGTGTTTTCATTTCCTGCCGGCATCGGTTTGGCGAAACGCGCGCCGCATCCCAATGCCGGCGTTCTGTTCATCGACTTCCTGCTGACCGCGGGCCAACCCATTCTCGCGCAGCACGACGAAATCCCGGCTAATCTGAGGGATCGACACCTGCCAGCGGGCATGACGCTCAGTTTCATGGACATCCCCCGGTACATTGCCGAAAACGGCAAATGGACGAAGCTGTACAAGGATTTACTCGCTCGCCAGCGGCTCTGAGCAATGCCGTTGGCGATAAGCAGGCAGAACCTCGCTTAACAATTTCCAGCGACCGTTGCATCTCTGCACCTTGCAGCCAGACAGAGAATCCGTAGAGATCATGGTTAAAGCATTGTCGGGCCTTTGGCCCGGGTCGCGGTCTCGCGGGCCAACTTCTTCGAGGTTGGAGCGGGAGACGGTTGAGGGGGTCAGTTTGTACGGATCGGAACGCAAGCGCTCCACATTGAGCGCGGCTGGCATGAAACTTCTACCCGTTCTGGATCGGGCATTTGTCCATTGGTCGGCGATTCCCGACCACGAAATATTCCCCAATGCTCTGTTTCCATGGACTTCAGAACTGGAAGCCAATTGGCGTCGCATTCGTGCCGAAGCCGAACGGGTGCTGAAGGATATGAAATCCGTGCCCCCGGTGCGCAGGGTTTCGCCCGATCATGAATTGATCGCGCGCGATGACCGCTGGCGGGGATTCATCCTATGGGGCTACGGCCTGCGTTGGGAGCGCAATTGCTTGCTCTGCCCCGAAACGGCGAATCTTCTGAAGCGGATTCCGGGACTGCTTTCCGCATTCTTTTCGGTTATGCAGGCGGGCGCGCATGTCCCGCGCCACACCGGGCCAACAAAGGCGATTTTGACCGCGCATCTCGGCATCAGGGTGCCCGCCAACCGTGACGCTTGTCACATGCAAATTGGAAATCAGGACCTTTGCTGGTCGGACGGGCGGATGGTGGTTTTTGACGACATGTACCCGCATGAAGTCTGGAATGACAGCGGCGAGGATCGGGTGATCCTTCTTCTCCATATCAAGCGGCCGGAGCATCTGCCGGGAGCGATTTTGCGCGACAGCCTGTTCGCTGCGCTTCGCCACAGCTCTCTGGTGAAGGACGCACTACAGAACCTGCACCAGTGGGACCGCCGCGCCGCGGCTTAACCCATATCGTCGCCTGTGAACGTGCCCGCTACATCAGACGGGAATATCAGCGTCTGATCGGCCCGGCATATGGGTACAATGCGCCGGTCGCAAAGACCTTTGCAAAAGGCGTGAATCTCCCGGCAACGTGACCCTCTACCGCCTCGGGACCGGAACGAAAGTTTCGACGATTAATGGCAAGGCCGACGCTTTAGCTCATTCAATTGTCCGGACAGGAGGATGGCTCAACTTTTTCGCCCCCGAACGGCGCGGCAGGCGCGGTCATGGTTTCGCCGATTATCTCTCCCGGTAATTTGAACCGGACCGATTCACAACAAATCGAAGCCCAATCCGCGTCCCCCAAGCGTTTTTCTCATGGGAAGGAGCGTTCGGAGGTGCGAGATGGATTGGTTCGACGAAAGCGAAATGCCCTACCACGTGTACATCTACCGCCGGTTCATCAAGAGCGTCCGTTACATCGTGCTGGCGCCTCTGGTAGCCGCAACATTCGTTGCATTCACCTTCTTCGTTGGTGGCGGCAGCTGGGTGGCGGGAATCTTCATCGCCGCATGTGTGCTCGCAATCGGAGTGTATTATATCGGGCGTACGCCGATTCATCCGCATGCACTGCAGATCCGGCAGGCGCATATGCCCCGCGCCGGTACGAAAACGTAGAGCGGGTCTGAAAAACGGCGACTACGGTTTGCGCGAAGCCATATAGGCCGCGAGATCGATCATATCGTCCTGTGTCAGCTTGGCGGCGACGGGCTGCATCAGCGCGACCGCATTGCCTTTTCGCGCTCCATGCTGAATGTCGTAAAGCTGACGGAAGATGTAAATCGCCGATCTTCCGGCCAACCCGGGCACGTTTCCAATGCCATGCAGGTCGGCGCCGTGACAGATCGTGCACTGAATGGTTTTTCCGTTGCCGCCTGTGGCAACCAGCGCCTCGCCCGCCTTGATGCTGCCGACCGGGACATAGGCGATAAAGGGTGAGTGCGGATCGCGGCTCTTGGCGCCGATTTCTTCGGAAGGCAGCTCAAGGATCCGGTGGCCTAGCGGCTCTTTCCCGCCGCCCGGCAGCTCGAACCGCATGTTGCCTTCACCGACAAAGCTTTTCGGCACATCAACGGTCTCGACCACTTTGGTCCACGGTGCCGGCTTGATCGATGCGAAATATTCGGCCGCGGGCTTTACTTCATCATCGGTCAGCGCCTTGGCGAAGGTAATCATGACGGAATTTGCCGGCAGCGAGCTTTTCCGGTCGCCATTACGGAATTCGGCGAGCTGCTCTTCGATATAGCCTTCCGGCAAGCCGGCAAGATTTGCCGATTCGGGGTGGCCGCGTCCGGTGGTCAGATGACACTGAGCGCATCCGTGCACCACCGGCATTTTCCCGTGCGCCACCA
>JAGWSK010000206.1 GCA_028869355.1 Alphaproteobacteria bacterium
CGGCAACATGCCGTCGCCGCCTGATATCGGGATGAAGCATCAGCGATGCTGAATTGGGTTTGACAACCAGCGCTGGAGAGGAAAACCAGAATCAGGATCGCCGCCCGTGTGAGCAGCCTTTCCATGGTCATGGATGCAATTCACGCCTGCACGCATGGAATTTTTGCACCTCACCCGATCGGATTTCAATATTCAGATGATTGCAGCGGCGCCGGGCGTCATTTGGCGCCCGGGCCGATACCTTGGTTACCGCATCAACATCCGGAGCATGCTTCCTGTCCACAGACCGGAACCAAATGTGATGGCGCCCGCCAGCACGAGGAGGCCGATCTCACCGAACAGAAGCGGACTGAAATGCACCGTTGTCAGTGCGAGGATACCCAGCACGACGGCTGCTATGCCGCACAGCACCTGGACCGACACGACACCGGAGGCAGAAGAGCGCGCCAGGCGGCGTTGGCCGTCAGACAATCCGCTCATCTGAAAGTGCAGATCACTCATTTCGAGAAGCATTCCCGATCTGAGGACCATGGCCGCTCCAGCGGCTATCACGGACACCGCAACCAGTGTCTCGGTGGCGATGCCGATAAGCGACAAAATGCCGAGCACGACAAGGCCGATTCCAGCGAGGAATTCCAGCGTTATTCCGCCCGTTTGCATGTTGCCGGCCGGACTCGCATCTACGGTCGCGCCCATGAAGCGGCTGAATTCGGCGGCAATTGTGCTGCCTTCAGCGAGAAGCGCGATACCAAGAACGATCACCGCAATCGGAATCAACACCAACGAGGGTGTGGTTTCCGCCAGGCTGATGATTGCCAGAACGCTTACGGCGATTCCGCCGACCGCTTCTGCAATGGAGCCGCCCGTCTCGATCCGGAGGGTGTCTCTTTCGTTATATGTAATTGCCATTTTCAAGCTCCTTCCTGCCCGCATCGAGCGGATTCCAGCCCGAGCCGCTCGAACAACCCCGCATTATTGCAACGGAATTGTCACCTGCGCTGTTTCAACCGGCTCACGGGAAGGTGTTGGGCAAAGCGGAAACCGAACCGTGCCGAAACGTGTGCAGCGCCGGTTCCAGATTCGGAAGAGTTAGTCCTGGAATGGATCGGCGGGGGCCGCGGTGTCGAAGTCGATCACGACGGTCTTGATCTCGGTGTAATGATGAATTGCCTCCATGCCGTTTTCGCGCCCGAGGCCACTCAGCTTGTAGCCCCCATAGGGAAGCATGGGATGGGTGGTCCGGAAGCTGTTGACGGTTACCAGGCCTGACTCCAGTGCTGCGGCGACCCGGTGCGCACGCGACACATCCCTGGTCCATAGTCCCGCAACCAGTCCGTATTCCACATCATTGGCGAGTGCGACGGCTTCTTCCTCGCTGTCGAACGGAATGACGGCAAGTACCGGCCCGAAGATCTCCTCCTGTGCCAGGCGTGAACGGTTGTCGACATCGGCGAACACCGTCGGCTCGATGAAATAGCCGCGGTCAAAACCCGCGGGCCTGCCGCCGCCGGTGACAAGGCGCGCGCCGGCCTCTTTGCCGAGTTCGATATAGGACTGCGTCTTGGCGAGCTGTTCGGCCGAGGTCTGCGGACCGATATGCGTTTTGGGATCGAGCGGCATGCCGACGCGGATGCGTCCTGCGCGCGCGGCGATCCGGTCGAGAAATTGCGGATAGATCTTGCGTTGAACCAGAAGCCGCGAACCAAGCGAGCAGGACTGTCCGGTCGAGCGGAATGCGGATTGCGTCGCCACGATCAGCGCGCGTTCGATATCGGCATCCTCAAAGATGATATGCGGCGACTTGCCGCCGCATTCGAAGGTGAGCCGCTTCAGGTTTACCGAAGCGTCCTGCATGATCCTGCGCGCCGTGGCGTGGCTGCCGGTGAACGAGATCTTGTTGACTTCGCCGTGGCCCGCCAGCGCCGCGCCCGCAACATTTCCGTATCCGGGCACGACGTTGACGACGCCGGCAGGAAATCCTGCCTCCGCAGTCAGCTTTGCCAGCTCCATGGCGCTGACAGGGGTCTGCTCTGCGGGTTTGAGCACGACGGCATTGCCGGCGGCGAGCGCCGGGCCGAGCTTCCATGAATAAAGCAGCATCGGCGAATTCCACGGCAAAATCGCTCCGACCACGCCGACCGGCTCGCGGCGCGTATAGGCCAGTGCCGAGGGCTTGATCGGGATTTGTTCGCCGGTGATCTTGTCGGCAGCTCCAGCGAAGAAAGTCAGCCACTCGACTGCGCGCTGCACCTCGCTGATGGTATCGCGGAGTGGCTTGCCGTTGTCGCGACTTTCGGTTTCCGCAAGTTTCGCGGCGTCGCGGCGCAGGAGCGAAGCAAGCTTGAACAGCAATTCGCCGCGCTGGGACGCGGTGATTTTGGTTTTCCACGGGCCGGCCATTGCGGAGCGGGCGGCCGCCACGGCGAGGTCGATATCCTCGTCACCAGCTTCGGCCACTTCCGCCCAAACATTTTCCGTCGCAGGGTCGATCGAACGGATTACTTTGCCGGAACGGGGCAGCACCCATTCGCCGCCAATATAGAGTCTTTCGTAATTTCGTTCGGTCATGGATGGACTTTACAGGACGGGCAGGGGAGAAGAAAATTCAGATGCTTCCCAACTGACCAATTCCCGTGACTTCTGACGAACCGTGGCATGTCCCGATTATTCGCGCACTGAAGGACAACGACGTGCGGCTGGTGGTACATGTGCCCGATAACGTCCTACGTCCGCTGATTGAAGCAACTGCGGCCGACGATTTCTTCACCAGTTTTGCCGCAACCCGGGAAGAAGAAGCGGTCGGGATCATCTGCGGAGCAGCCATGGCGGGGCTGCGCGGGATTGTACTGATGCAGACCAGCGGGTTTGCCACTCTCGCCAATGTGCTCGCGTCGCTGGCCGTCGCGGCGCAAATTCCGGCACTGCTGATGGTTTCGGAGCGCGGGACGCTCGGCGATTTCCAGGTTGCGCAGGCGGTCACCGCACGCGCCACGCGGCCTGTCCTGCAATCGCTCGGGATCGAGCATCATACGCTGACGCGATTGGACGAGGCGCATTTCATCACCAGCCGCGCCATCGTCCAGGCCTATAAGACGCAGGCGCCTGCGGCCCTGATTCTTTCACCATTGCTGACCCGCAATCTGCCGGGCCGGCCGAGCACGGGCGGGATGCCGTAATGCAAGGCCGGCCATCCAATCTCAAACTGATGAACCGGTTCGACCTGACATGCCGTCTGGTGTCGCGCCTGACGCATGACGAGGCGGTGATCGGCGGCATCGGCAATTCCAATTTCGATTTGTGGAACGCGGGACCGCGGCCGCAGAATTTCTACATGCTGGGGAGCATGGGACTGGCGGTGCCGATCGGGCTCGGAGTGGCGCTGGCGCAACCGGAACGCAGGGTATTTGCGCTCGAAGGCGACGGCTCAATGCTGATGCAGTTGGGCGTGCTGACGACCATTGCCAATCGCGTGCCAAAGAATTTGGCGATCGTCGTTTGGGACAATGCGATGTGCCAGATCACCGGATCGCAGCCGACAGCCTCGGCAGGTCTCGCCGACTTTGTCGCTATTGCGCACGGCGCCGGACTGGAAAACAGCGCCTGGGCCGCGGATGAACCGGAATTCGAGCGCCTCGTGGAGCACGCTCTGGCGCAGGACGGGCCGTGGTTCATCGCAGCGAAGATCGATGGGACCGCGCCGAAAGGTCAGACGCCGCGCGAACCTGTAATCATCAAGGATCGCTTCACCCGCGCCATGGCGGTAAAGCCGGGCGGCCCCGTCTTCTGAACGCAGCTCATGGTGCCCTTGACTGGAATGACAAATTTGCCATATCAGCAATAATGCGGGGAAAAGGAAGACCGGATAACCCGAAGCCTTCGCAACAATCGGGTACTAAGTCATCCGAACGGCCGCTGGTTTGGATTGGAAGCAGTAAAGACGATATCTCCCGCATGCCGAAGCCGGTGAAGGCGTCCTTCGGTTACCGCCTGCGGAGAATTCAGCGGGATTTACCTGTTGCGGATTGTAAGGCACTGCCGGAATTGGGCAGCGGCGTCTACGAATTAAGGGAGCCCTTCGACAGGAACGCTTATCGCGTTATCTATGTCTTGAAGTTGAGGCGAGCTATTTACGTACTGCACGCGTTTATGAAGAAGTCAAAGTCGGGTATCGGATTGCCGCAAGCCGACGTGAGACTCATCAGGCTGCGTCTTCAACGCGCCCAAGCGGTCGATTCGGAGGATGAAAATGCGTAAAAGCTTGGTGCAGCGCGGTAGCGGCGATGTTTTTCGGGATATTGGCTTTACGGCAGCCGAGGCGGCCGAACTATCGGCCAAGAGCGCGCTAATCGACGCGATCGCCGAGACAATGAAGCGGCGGAAGCTGACTCAAAAAGACGCGGCCGCCATGGCCGGCACCGACCAACCGACACTTTCCAAAGTGCTGAGGGGACGCATGGAGAGTCTGACCATTGATCGTCTGGCAAGTTGGCTGATTGCGCTCGGCGGCAGCGTTGAAATTCGCGTTCGGCCATACGATTCGCGCAAGAAGGCGAGGGACCTTATCGCACTCGCCTAATCCTGCGCGGCCCGATGCTCACGCTTGCAATATGGCTGCGCGGGCTTTCTCATCGATCGAAATCCAGCGCGTCCGTTGGAAGTTGAGCAGATTATCTTCCCAGCCTTTCACATAAGGCCGCACCAGCTGTCCGGAAATATTGAAGTTCAAGGGAATCCACGCATTGTCCTTCAGCGCAATCGATTCGGCCTGTGCCAGCAGATCGCCGCGTTTTTCGAGATCAAGTTCGTTATTCGCCTGATCAAGCAGGCTGTCATAGGCTGGGTTGTTGTAATGGCCGTAATTGTTGGCGTTGTCTTTCCGCAACAGGTCGAGAAACGTCGTGGCATCATCGTAGTCGCCGAGCCAGCCCGGATTGGCAAGCTCGAAATCGCCGGTTGGCAACCGATCCAGAAAAATCGCGCCATCGAGTTGCAAGATCTGGGCATCGACGTAAATCTGCTTCCACATCTGCTGGACGGCAACCGGCATGCGACGGGACGTTGGCGCCGCCGAACGGATCATCAGTGATGTCCGGAGAATGTTGTCCGGTCCATATCCCGCCTGCTGCATCAGCATTTGCGCCCGTTTGAGCCGATCCGGGAACGGCATCGACTTGAAATCGAGGAATACGCCGCCGGGATAATTCGCCGTGCCCGGCGGCACCATATTGTAGGCAGGGGGTTCGCCGACGTGATCGATCTTGTTGACGATGGTTTCGCGATCAACCGACAGGGTAAGCGCCTCTCGCACCCTCGGATCATCGAACGGTTTCATGGTCATGTTCATGACCAGATATTCGATCGAGAGGATTGGCTTGAGACGTAGCAGCTCGGGCATATTTGCGCGCAGCCAATTGATCTGCTGCTGCGGCATACGCTCCTGAATGTCGAGTTCGCCAGCCCGTAAACGTTTCAGCGCTGCCGGGTAATCGGTTGTCGGATAGAATATCACACGGTCGATGTGGACATTGCCAGCATCGTAGAATTTCGGATTCTTGACGATCGTAATGTGATCGTTCGACGCCCATTCTGTGAGCGTGTAGGGGCCGTTACCGACGTAATTTCCGGGCTTCGTCCAAGCGTCGCCCTTCGCCAGCACGACGTGGCGTGGAACGGGATACATCGTCATATGGCTGACGATCTGCAGGAAATAGGGTAGCGGATGTTCGAGTTCGACGATCAACGTTTTGGCGTCGCTGGCGCGAACGCCCAACGATTCCACCGGCATCTTGCCCGTGTTCACCGCCTGGGCGTTCTTCAGCGGATACAGGAAATATCCGTAGACCGAAGCAGTCTTCGGATCGAGAATGCGTCGCCAGGAAAATACGAAATCGTCCGCACTGACCCGCGCACCGTCCGACCAGACGTGATCGCGAAGATAGAAGGTCCAGGTCTTACCGTCCGCCGACTGCTCCCAGCGCTCCGCAGCGCCGGCGATCGGTTTTGACCGGGCGTCGTAGGTCGTCAGCCCGATCAGCATGTCGCCCATCACATCGTCTTCCCATTCAGCTTGGGCGTGATGAGGATCGAGGGTTCCAGGTTCAGCAGCGTTTCCCCGGTTGAACACAACTTCACCCGGACGGGCGGCGAAACGGTTCTGGCCGGGACTCTGTCCGCAAGACGCAAGCAGCGCGGCGGAACCAGCGGAGATCAGGAATGAACGGCGGGTTTGCGTGCGCACAGCGGCTATACCGGGTCGTGTTCAGCGACAAAATGGCCGAGCGCAACCTCGATCAGCTTCGGCCGGTATTGTTCCGCATCGGGATCGTCGATGCGCTTCGATTTCAAGAACATCAATGGCGAACGTGTATCGAGCGGCGAGGGCAGTTCTGCCGGCAATGCGCGGCGCGGCTTGGCGCGTTCGGCTCTGGGATCGGGAATGGGCACTGCGGACATCAGTGCGCGCGTATAGGGATGACGCGGATCGAGATAGATGGCATCGTTGGGCGCCATTTCGACGACGCGGCCAAGATAGAGCACCATTACCCGATGCGACACACGCCGGACGACCGATAGATCGTGGCTGATGAAGATCAGCGACATTCCGAATTCCGCCTGAAGCGACATCAACAGATCGACGATCTGCGCCTGAATGGAGACATCCAGTGCACTGACCGCTTCATCGCAGACCACGAGCCTCGGCCTCAAGACCATCGCCCGGGCAATCCCGACGCGCTGGTTTTGTCCGCCGGAGAACTCATGCGGATATCGATTGACCCACAGCGGATCGAGTCCGACTTTCTGCATCATGGCCCGGACCCGGCTGTCGGTTTCGGCGCGCGACAGATCTGGTTCGAGTGAGCGCAACGGTTCAGCGATGCTTTCGCTGATGGTCATGCGCGGATCGAGGCTCGCCAACGGATCCTGGAATACGATCTGGAATTCCTTGCGCATCGCACGGAGCTGACGTTCTTCCTGCGCGGGCAGCTTGCGGCCACACCACACCACCGTACCGGCGGTCTCGGGCAATAGCCGGATCACGGCGCGCGCAAGCGTCGATTTTCCGCAACCGGACTCGCCGACCACGCCAAGCGTTTCGCCTTCTTTGAGCGTGAAGCTGACGCCGTCCACCGCCCGCAATGGTTTGAAGCGTGGGATCAGCGTCCCTCCGACGCGGATCGGAAACCAGACCTTGATGTCTTCAACCGACATCAGATCGGGCGCAGTTGCGGGCGGCGCCGGCGGTGCTTTCGCATGACCGTTGGCATCCGGGCGATCGATGCGCGGCATGGAATCCAGCAGCATCCGTGTATAACTGTGCCGCGGACGATAAAATATATCGTCCACTGGACCGGTTTCGACAAATTCGCCATTGCGCATGACCTGCACCCGGTCCGCGATCGAAGCAATGACACCCATGTCATGGCTGATCAGCGCGATCGACGTATTCAGCTCCTTCCGCAGATCGCGCATAATATCGAGAATCTGCGCCTGCACGGTGACATCCAGTGCCGTGGTTGGTTCATCGGCGATGAGCAGGTCCGGCCCACAGGCCGTCGCAATTGCGATCATCACCCGCTGCCGCATGCCGCCCGACAATTCGTGCGGATATTGCCGCATACGCCGTTTGGCTTCCGGTATGCGCACGAGTTCCAGCGTTTCCAGGGCCCGCTGCGACGCGGCCTCACGGCTCATTCCCCGGTGAGTCCGCAGTGTCTCGATGATCTGTTCGCCGACGCGCATATGCGGTGTGAGCGAAGTCAGCGGGTCCTGAAAGATCATTGTGATCTTTGACCCGCGGATTCGATTCAGCCGGGACTGCGGCGCGCCGATCA
>JAGWSK010000207.1 GCA_028869355.1 Alphaproteobacteria bacterium
GCCCGCCCGTATGAAATTTAAAATGATGGGTCTTCAGCCGTAAGTTTTTGCGCCCCAATCGAGCAGCGATTGCAGCACCGCCTGCAGCGTTTTTTGCAGCTTGGCCGCTTTCTTTTCGTCGTAACCGGCGGCGCGCGCGCCCTTTTCCGCGACCACGTGATCGCCAAATGCAATCGTCAATCGGTCGCGGTCTGCTGCCTCGCCGGATTTCCCGACCGCCATCACAACGCGGCCCCAATTGGCGTCGCTCCCGGCAATGGCGGTTTTCACCAATGGCGAATTGGCAATCGCCAGGGCGATCTTTTTTGCCGCATCATTGTTCTGCGCCCCCGATACATCCACCCGGATCAGCCGGGACGCACCCTCGCCGTCCTTCACCACCTGAAGAGCCAGATCCAGGCAGATGGCATTCAGCCGTTCCTTGAATTGTTCCAGGCGCTTGTCCGTAGGTTTGGTAATCGCCGGATGGGGCGCGCCCTTGCCGGTTGCGAACACCAGCAGCGTATCGCTGGTCGAAGTGTCGCTATCTACGGTAATCGCATTAAACGAGTTCGCAGCCGCCTCAGCCAGCAGAGGCTGCAGCACAGCACTCGGCAGGTTCGCATCGGTGAAAATGAAGGACAACAAAGTCGCCATGTCCGGAGCAATCATGCCGGAACCTTTGGCGATGCCGTTGATCGTCACCCGGTGGCCATCAATAAATGCGCTGGCGGTTGCAAGTTTTGGATAGGTATCCGTGGTCATGATCGCCTCGCCCGCCTCGCGCCATGCGCCGGCGGCACCGGAATCGGCGAGTTCCGGCAAGACCCGGATGATCTTCTGGTAGGGCAAGGGTTCGCCGATCACACCGGTCGAGGCAATGAACACCTCCTGTGCCCGGCAGCCAATCATGCCGGCTGCCGATTCGGCGGTCTTTCGGACCGCCTCCATTCCAGCCAAACCAGTGAATGCATTGGCATTTCCGCTATTAACCAAGAGCATGCGCGCAACCGCGCCCGACAGCATTTCGCGGCACCACTCGACTGGCGCGGAGGCGGTTTTCGAGCGGGTAAAGACACCTGCAACCTGCGTTCCGGGAGCGAGAACGGCGAGCAGCACGTCATTGCGGCCAGGGTAGCGGATATGGGCTGCTCCCGCCGCCAGACGCACCCCCGCCAATGGCGGCAATTTCGCGATATGCGCTGGCGCCAAGGGCGAAACAGACTTCGAAGCCACGGTTGCGGCCGCGGATTTGGGCGGTTCCGATGAACGTCTACGCGCCGCGGCGCCGGCACGTTCCGAGACGGTCTTCGATTTTCGGACCGGTGATGCTTTGCCGGGTTTGCGTGTCATCGCCCCACCGAAATCAATCCGGGTTCCCAGTTGCCGAATAGGCCGGAGAGGGTCGAATTGACAAGGGGGAAGGCGGTTCTTATCTCTGCCGCGGGCGTTAACAGTCCAGAACTTGCGGAATTTGCCCGGCCCGGTTTCCCTTAATCTTCCGGACTATTTAGGGGCCATGACGAGGGATCATGCTCGGACTCGATGATTTCATTCAGCGTCCTTTGAACGCTTTGACTGGGCTATTCGGCTCAGTGAACGAACGCAAGATCAAGGCCAAGCACCCGATGGTGGCCCGGATCAATGCGCTTGAGCCGGAATTCGAAAAGAAGCCGGATTCAGAACTTCTGGCGATGACGGCCGCCTTCAAGGAACGGCTGAGAGACGGCGAGACCCTCGACGACCTGCTTCCGGAAGCATTCGCCACCGTCCGGGAAGCCGCCAAACGCACGCTCGGTCAGAGGCACTTTGATGTTCAATTGATCGGCGGCATGGTCCTCCACGAGGGCAAGATCGCCGAGATGAAGACCGGCGAAGGCAAAACCCTGGTTGCCACCCTGCCCGTCTATCTCAATGCCCTCGAAGGCAAGGGCGTGCACGTCGTCACCGTTAATGACTACCTGGCCCGGCGCGACGCGGAATGGATGGGCCAGATCTACAATTTCCTTGGTCTCTCGGTAGGCGTGATCGTTCACGGCCTGACCGATGAGGAGCGCCGCGTCGCTTACGCCGCCGATGTTACCTACGGCACGAACAATGAGTTCGGCTTCGATTATCTGCGCGACAACATGAAATACAGCCTCGAGCAGATGACGCAGCGGGTGCACAATTTTTCCATCGTGGATGAAGTCGACTCGATCCTGGTCGATGAGGCGCGCACACCGCTGATCATTTCCGGACCGACAGAAGATCAGTCCGAATTCTACCGCAAGGTCGATTCTCTAATCCCAAGCCTGGTCAAGGAAGATTACGAAGTCGACGAAAAGCAGCGTCAGGTGAGTCTGACCGAAGAAGGCAACGAGCACATGGTGCAGTTGCTGCGAAGCGCGGGCGCTCTTGAAGAGGGCGATCTGTACGACATCAACAACATCATCGTCGTCCATCATGTCAACCAGGCGTTGCGCGCCCATAAGCTGTTTCAGCTCGACCGCGACTACATCGTCAAAGACGGCAAGGTTGTCATCATCGATGAATTCACCGGCCGCATGATGGAAGGCCGGCGTTATTCCGAAGGCCTGCACCAGGCACTCGAAGCCAAAGAGCGCGCGCCCATTCAGGCGGAAAATGTCACGCTGGCCTCGATCACCTTCCAGAATTACTTCCGGCTTTACAAAAAACTCGCCGGCATGACCGGCACGGCCCTGACCGAAGCCGCCGAATTCATGGACATCTACAGTCTGGATGTCGTTGAAATTCCCACCAACCGGCTGGTGCGGCGCGCCGATTCTGATGACGAGGTTTACCGGACGGCCGACGAAAAGCACCGCGCGATCGTTACCCAGATCGCCGAATGCCACATGAAAGGTCAACCGGTGCTGGTCGGCACCGTTTCGATCGAAAAATCCGAAGAGCTCGATGCCAAGCTCAAGGATCGCAAATATATCCGCGACATCGGTCAGGAGCTGGTCGAGCGCGCCAAAAAGCTTGGCGACACGGCGCAGGGCAAGGAGCACCGCGAAATCGGCGAATATCTGCTCGAACTGTCCCAGGGGCCGAACCCGATTCCGCACAATGTGCTCAATGCGCGCTTCCATGAACAGGAAGCCAATATCGTTGCACAGGCAGGCCGGTCGAAGGCGGTGACTATCGCCACCAATATGGCGGGACGCGGCACCGACATTCAGCTCGGCGGCAATCCCGACATGCGCATCAAATTGGAACTCGACGACATCACGGACGAGGCCGAGCGTGCGCGGCGCATTGCTGAAATCCGTGACGAGGTGGCTCGCGACAAGGAACAGGTGATTGCCGCGGGCGGTCTTTTCATTCTTGGCACTGAACGGCACGAGAGCCGGCGCATCGACAACCAGCTGCGCGGACGGTCGGGGCGGCAAGGCGACCCCGGCGCATCAAAATTCTACCTCAGCCTGCAGGACGACCTGATGCGGATTTTCGGATCCGAACGCATGGATTCGATCCTGCAGCGTTTGGGACTGGAAAAAGGCGAAGCCATCGCCCATCCATGGGTGAACAAGGCGCTGGAAAAGGCGCAACAAAAGGTCGAAGCGCGCAACTTCGAAATCCGCAAGAACCTGCTGAAATTCGACAACGTTCTGAACGATCAGCGCAAAGTCATTTTCGAACAGCGTCTCGACATCATGCGCTCGACGGAGGTGGAAGAAGTCATCGGCGAAATGCGCGAGCAGGTGACCACGGAAATGGTCTCACGCCATATTCCTGAACGCGCCTATGCGGAAAATTGGGACACGCCGGCGCTCGAACAGGAAGTGAAGGATATCTTCGGGGCTGAATTGCCCGTCGTCGAATGGGCAAAGGAAGAAGGCATCGCCGAAGAGGAAATGCGCGAACGCATTCTCAAATCGGTCAATGAGCGCTATGGCGAACGCGCCGCAAATTTCGGCAATGAAATCATCCGCTACCTGGAAAAGGCGATCCTGCTGCAAACGCTTGACCAGGACTGGCGTGAGCACATCATCCAGCTTGAGCATCTCCGCCAATATGTCGGACTGCGCGGTTATGGCCAGCGCGATCCGCTGAATGAGTACAAGAGCGAAGCGCTGACGCTTTTCGAAAATCTGCTCATTCGCCTGCGCACGGACGTCGTGCGTCAGCTCATGCACGTGCAGGTCAGGATGGGCGAACCTCCGCCAATCGAAGAACACCAGCTGCCGCGGATGGAAGCGCACCACATCAACCCGCTGACCGGCGAGGACGAGTTTGCATCGCCCCCACAACTGGTCACCGGCGGTGTGCGGTTGCGCGAACCGGCCGAGACAATCGATCCCAACGATCCCTCGACCTGGGGAAAAATCAGCCGCAATGCGGCCTGCCCGTGCGGGTCCGGCAAGAAATTCAAATACTGCCACGGGGCGCTGGTATAAAACCCCGGCATATCGGCTGCGTCAGTGATTGACCGGATTCGTCCC
>JAGWSK010000208.1 GCA_028869355.1 Alphaproteobacteria bacterium
CAGGACGAGATCGGGTTCTCCCGGTAACCGCTCCGGTTTTTGCGCCGTCCGGTTACACCAGACTGCCCGCATGCCGAATGCGGATGCGGCGTAAGCATCCCAGCCATTGGACGATATGAATGCGATCGAACCCGGTGCGATGCCGAATCTGTCAACAGCAAGCCGATACACAAGCGGATGCGGCTTGAACACGCCGGCTTCTTCGACCGACAGCACGGCAGCGAATTTACCGGCGAGCCCCGCGCTCGAAACCGCGCTTGCAAGCATCTTCGGCGTGCCGTTTGACAGGATGGCAAGTTTGAAACCGGCTGCTTTCAGCCGGTCGAGCACGGGAAACACATCCTGATAGGCGTGCAACGTCAGGTAGGCTTCCATCAATCGCCGGCGCAAACCCGAATTGGAAATACCGAGAATGTCGAGGGAAAAATCGAGCGCGTCGCCGGTGACCTGCCAGAAATCGGCATGCCTGCCCTGGGCTACCCGCAGCCAGGTATATTGCAGTTGCTTTTCACGCCAAATGCGGTTCAGCAGCCCGGCTTTGTCGCCCAGATCACTCAAAGTGGGCGAAGTCGCGGAATTGACATCGAACAGCGTGCCGTAAGCATCAAACACGCAGGCGTCGATGCCACTCAGCGTCCGATCCGTCATCGCGGCGGCACTCCTGCGTTGTTTCGCGACGCCGGCGGAGGACAATCACGTCGCGTCCTCCGCCGACTGCACGATGAACTGTTTGCCTGGTTTACGGAATGTACTTATCCGACGGCGACAGCATCGAAATCGCCACATAGCCGATCCCGGTCCCGTTGCGTCCCACCAGCACCCAATCCCAACCTTTGACTTTGGCCAACACGTCGACTTTCTGGCCGCGTTTCAGGGCGCCTGTCACCTTGGTGTTGTAGAAATAATGGTCATTGTAGACGTCGGTAGGATTGGCATCGATGTAACTGGTTGGCGGGGACTCGTAGCCTTCCATTGCCTTCACCACGCCGGGTGCGAGCTTAACGCTGTCGGCCGGAATATCCGCTGCCCATGCCGCGCCAGCCAGCGACACAGCCGCTGCGAAGACAAGTGCAACACCCGAAACACGGCTCTCGGCGAAATTCATGACGTCCCTCCAGATTTTGCGATTTGTTGCGTGCGCCAGGTTGTCCCGTTCGACCACGGAATAATTCCGTCTTCGGCCGGCGGGATGCATCCATGCACTTCCAGCCGGCGCCAGTGGAGAATGTAACACCGCTTGTCAGCCGGCCATGTGACAGTTGTCATTGTCACGTGTTCTGTGAAGTTTGTGTTTTTAATCGGCATAACCGCACCGTCCTGCCGCCCGGCAGGCGCAACAGCTAATCGGTGGGCGGCGAGCGTCAAGATCTCGCGGCGAAAATTCTGCCCCCGAGACCCAATCTGGATGCCCCGACCGGGCAAAGAATCGGGTTTACCGCACCGTCAGGTTATAACGGGTGACACCGGTATTTCCGTTCGCCGGATCATAGGCATAGACATCCATGACGTAGTCTCCGGGCTCGCTGATCGGAATGCTTCCCGAGAACGTGCTCGGCTGTCCGGCATAGCTCAGAGGCGTTGCGGGAAGCAGCTTGCCGTTTCGCTCGAGCATGGCGGCGATTTCAACCTTATTGGCATCCCACATACCGCCCGGCGTAATCGGACAACCGCATTGCATTGTGACTTTGGCTTTCAGCGGGACATTCACGGTCTTGCCGTTCAACTGAATACTCTCGGCCGGAGCGTCCATCAGTGTGACGGCGAATCCCGGCAGTTCCAGCACCCAACCATCACCACCATTGACGGACTTGCCCGGGAGAACCCACTGGGTCGAGGACACGGTCAGCGCCTGATCCTTGAGGATCATCGGCCCGACAGCCGTGGCGGTGATCCGGCGCGGGCGATCAATGTCGATCGTCGCGCTGAACCTGGCGGCCTTATCGTCGGAAAGCACGCTGCGCCGGGCATGGCCTTCGGTCATGATTCGCGGGGTGTTTCCGGTCTCGCCCGCTGTCAGTCCCTGCGCCAGCACTTCGCCGGTATCGGCATCGCGCAGCGTCACCTGCGCGCCGCCCGTTTCCGTACCGATGAATTTGGCATCCTTTGCCATCACCCGAACGACGATGTCCGTCGGTACGGCGGCGGCGAGAGAGAGCCAAATTCCTATCAATCCGGCTGCAACGGCGATCCTGCCCCACATGCACTCCTCCTGAGAAATTCCCGGTTTCCCAAGCATAGAGCAGGTTTTTGCCCGAACCAGTGCGAAGTGCTAATTTTTTACGTCCAGGCTGCGCTTGCCGCCCGCTTTCATGTGTTGCGTCGGATCGCCTGATTTCCGCTCAGATTCGGAGGCCATTCAGTGTCCACGAGAACTCTCACCTATCTCAGCAGCCTGCTCGCCCTGCCGGTTCTTTACGTGCTGTTCTACGGCATCCATGTCTCTCCGCAGGGCCATGCGATGGAACAATGGCTGCCGAAATGGGACCGGGTGCTGGTGCTTTTCGTAATTGTCGGCCTGGAGCGGCTCTATAAGTACAGATACGCCGTGTCACAGCGTTACATCCTGCACCGCGACATCATCGCCAATATTGTCAATCTGTGGATCACCGGCGCGGTTGTGGGCGCCATCGTGCTGCCCCTGCTTTATTTCCTGCCCGAACATTTTCTCGGGCGGAAATTCGTCATCGCGTCTCCTGCGGAATTGGGGCCGTTCTGGTTCCAGTTCGCCGCGATTCTGCTTTTCATCAGCCTGTTCCGTTACTGGATGCACCGGATGCAGCATATGATTCCCTTTCTTTGGGAGCTGCATTCCTATCACCACCGGGTCACTGACCTGAAAGCCAGCAATGGCGAAGTGTCCAATCCGGTCGATTACGGGCTGCGCAATGTCATCGTGTTCCTGATTCTTGGAGTGATTGGCTTTTATCCGGCGGCGATCCTGCTTGCGGTTCCGGTCGCAACCTTCACGGCGGTGTTCTCACATTGCGGCGCGGACATCAAAGGCGGCGTCCTCAATTATGTCTTCGTGACGCCCGAAGTGCATCGTTGGCACCACACCGCCAATGTTCCGGAAGGGCGCGGCTATTCCGTCAATTACGGCGTCGAGTTCGCGTTCTGGGACATCCTGTTCGGAACCTATTATCTGCCGCAGGAAAACGGGCAGGTGATACAGCCCGAACGTATCGGCCATCCCGAGGGGCTGCCGGACGAGAAAAATTATCTCAAGCTGCTGCTCGTACCGCTGGGCCTCTATCCACCCTTTGGTTGGCTGCAGCGCCTGCCGGGCGCAACCGCGCGCTAGCAGAAATGTCTGCAACTGCACTTCTCAGTTATGCGCTCACGGTGCCGGACATCGAGCCCGGCCGGCGCTTCTATTCGATCTTTGGCCTGATTCCAGCCAAATGCGGCAATGCTCTCGCATTGCGGTGTGAAGGACGCGATCAGGATCAGGTGTTGTTGATCGAGGGCGCAAAGAAACGGCTGAACCACCTTCGTTTCGGTGCAGATGATCCGGGGATAGCGGCAATCCGCAGCAGAATGCGCGAGCGGGACGTCGTCGAGACAGGTGCGACAGCACCCGAATTTGAGGGCGGGCTATGGCTGGCCGATCCGGACGGCAATCCCGTCAACATCCGCAATCAATCTGCGCAGCCCTGGCGCAGCGCGCCGGAATTTCGCATCAATCAGCCGGGCCATTATCGCCGGTTCGAGCGTGGCTGTGGTCCGCGCTATCAGGTGCGGCCAACCCGGCTCGGGCATGTGCTGCTGTTTACACCGCGGCTGGATGAAATGGTCGCGTTCTATCGCGATATCGTCGGCTTGCGTCTGAGCGATACCGTGCCGGGAATTATCGCCTTCATGCATTTGCCATGCGGCGGCGATCACCACGTGCTGGCGCTGCTGCAGGATGCGCAGGCGGGCTTTCATCATGCCAGTTTCGAAGTGGAATCGCCGGATGAAATGGGCCTGGGCGCGCAGGCGGTACTCGAAGCCGGTTACGGCAACGGCTGGGGAATGGGCCGTCACGTGATCGGCTCCAACCTGTTCCACTATCTTCGCGATCCGTGGATGAGCCTGGCGGAATATTTTTGCGACATCGACCAGATTCCCGGCGACGGTTCATGGCGCGCGCAGGCGCATGAACCGCGCGACGCACTCTATCGCTGGGGTCCGCCGGTCCCCGATGATTTCGCACGTAACTTCGAAGTCAGTTGAACAGCAGACGCGGCTGTCAAAGTCCGAGTGCAGGTCAGGACGCACACCGAATCACTTCCCGCTTTGGGGAAGGAGCCTGCCGTTCAATCGGAGAATGGGCCGGCGGAAGGGCAATGCCGCTTCCGCCAAGCCATCTGGAAGCTATTCTTCTTCGGCGCTGCCCGGCATTTCCCGGGCTGCTCCGCCCAACTGCTCGCCGGGGCGATTGGCTTCGACGATATATTCATCGACCTCGACCACGCCTGGCGCGATCTCTTGAACGGTATCGACCACCATCATTTCGGAGGCGTTCGGCATCGCCGGACGCGGCTTGCGCGCCTGACGCTTCGCGGGTTGGCCACGACGTGCGGCGGCGGGCTTGCGCGCCTGCGGACGCTTTTGGGCCGACTTCCTTGCCGTCGTTCTCGAACGTCCTGCCGTGCGCTTGCCGGCTTTTGCCGTCGTCGACTTGCTGCGCGACGAGGCAGCTTTGCGCTTCGCGGTCCCGGAGGATCTTTTCGCGCTCCTGCGCTTCGATGCGGATGATTTTGCGCGAGCCGCGGTTGACGATTTCTTTTTCGCCGGCGCTTTCTTTTTTGCCTTTGCCCCACGCTTGGCGGACGAACGCTTCTTCGGTGCTGCCATCACTCCCCCCTCATCAGAGCCTTTCGCGCACAGTGTAACGCTTTTCTTTCGCCGGTGGAACGGGGAGCTTGCGCCAAAATTCCGGCAAGGTGCCGCAACCCTTCGCGCGTCGCACAAAAGCCACAGCGCAACGCGCCGATTTGACCCCCTCAGGTATCGCGATTCTCGGCCCGTTTGCGCGACTTCCTGAGCAGTCATTTACTCTTGCGTAAGAAGTCCGGTGGGCGATGTGGGGACGATTTCGTCCTTTCCGGCCATGTATTGATGACCGCAGCGCCATTCAGCGGCCACCGCCGGCTCAGTTTCGTCAGGAGCGTACAGCACGGAGAGCCGCGCAAATTCTTCCTGCGGCAGCAACCGCGACATTGCCCATACCGCCATCGCCCGCACCAGCGCGGAACCATCCTTGAGCAGGCGTTCGGCCGCCGGCGCAAGCTGGGGCTCGCGTGAATTGCCGATTGCAATGAGCACGTTGCGCACAAAGCGATCACGGCCGATCCGCTTTACGGGCGAACCGCGGAAAAATTCGCGAAAATCCGAATCGGTCAGTTGCGCCAGCTCGCGCAAAAGTGGCAGGGTCAGTTCAATGCGCGGATGAAATGCGGCTTCGCGTGCCGCAACTGCAAATTTATTCCACGGACAGACGGCGAGGCAGTCGTCGCAGCCATAAATGCGATTGCCGATTGCTTCGCGAAATTCGCGTCCGATATGTCCCTTGTGCTCTATCGTCAGATAGGAAATGCACCGCCTTGCATCGATCCGGTACGGCGCCGTGAACGCGCCGGTCGGACAAATCTCGAGACAGCGCGAGCAACTGCCACAGGCATCGGCTCCAGCCTCGTCGGGCGGCAGTTCAAGCGTGGTGAAGACCGAGCCCAGAAACAGCCACGAGCCGAAATCGCGCGAGACAAGATTGGTGTGCTTCCCCTGCCAGCCAAGGCCGGCCGCCTGTGCCAGCGGCTTCTCCATGACCGGCGCAGTATCGACGAAAATCTTCACCTCGCCGCTAAAACTCCGCACAATCCAGGCTGCGAATCCCTTCAATCGCCGCTTGAGCACATCATGATAATCGGCATTCTGCGCATAGACAGAAAACAACCCACACTCTCGCCGGGCGAGTGGCGCCAACGGATCGCCGAGCGGGCCATAATTGACACCCAGCGCAATCACCGTTTTCGCCTTGGGCCACAAGGTTTTGGGATCGGCGCGGCGTTCCGGTGTCCGCTGCATCCATTCCATTTCCCCGTGCCGGCCCTCGGCCAAAAATGCCGAAAGGTGGCCGCGGGCGCCCGGCGGAGATTCGGCCCGGGCAAAGCCCACCGCGTCGAAACCGTACTCAAACGCGCGTGAACGAATCGCCTCTTTCGGAGGCCGCCTCTCTCCCGCCGACCTGTCCGCCGAAGCTCGAAGAGCGAAGGCGGAAGCCTTCAGAGTAGGCGGGTCCGCCTTCGTCAAGACTACGGCGGACTGGGTGTCCCGCATCTCGCCCGCCGAAGCTTTATGCGTAGGCGGGTCAGAAGTCGAGTTCGGCATAATGGGGCACCGGCGGCTGGCCCGGCACACG
>JAGWSK010000024.1 GCA_028869355.1 Alphaproteobacteria bacterium
CCCAGCAGCGCCAGGGCGCACTTGCTGCGCAAGTGCGGGCGCTGCGTCCCTCTCCCTCAAGGGGAGAGGCGGATATCAGTGTTATTTGGTCCCGCTGACTGCACCCGGCTCGATTTCGAACAGCACACGGACTTCGCCCGGCTTCGCGAACGGATATTTGTCCTTGCCGAGATATTTCTTGGCCATCTTGTCGATGTGCTCGGAGGCGCCTTGTTCGGTGATGCGCGATACCTTGCCGCGAATCTGGACATAACGGTAAGGGTTGTCGGGATCGGTGATGGAAATCGCGACCGGCGAACCCGGTTTCAGATTCTTGTCTTTGACCCGGCCCCTGGCGGAATTCACCAGCACCTTGCCATTGACATAGTCGATCCACACCGGGGTCGATTGCGGTGTGCCGTCCGGCATCAGCGTGGCGACATGGGCAAAGGTTTTCTTGTTGACCAGGAGGTCCCGCCAGGTGTCGATCGATTCCGCCATTTTTCGCTCCATTGCCGAAGGAAGAGTTTCAACGCTAGCGCCGAAAACCCGCTCCATGCAACCGGATGCGTCGCATTGCGCGGTCAAAACAAAGCCCGCCCGGCAGTTGTAAGCAACTCTGCAAACAGGCAAAATGCAAACGGGTGCCCAAGCGAGCATCATCCTTGGAGGGAATTGCATGAAAATCTATAGCGCATTGACGGCCGCGGCTGCGGTGACCGTCTGTGTCAGCGCGGCCATGGCGGCCGATGCCGACCGGTTCGTAATACGCGGCGATGCGGCGAAGCAGTTGCTGGAACAGAATTCCATCAACGTCGCCACCGCCGAAGCCATTGGTAAAGCCTGTGCCGACGAAGCAACCAACGCCGGCAAGCGCGTCAGCATCGCCATTTTCGATCAGTTCGGCGAACCGGTTTACTACTACCGCATGGATGGCCAGCCGAAGATCGCGATCGACACCGCGATCATGAAGGCGCGTACCGTGCTCAACACGCGCCAGCCGAGCAAGGCGGCGATGAATCAGGTGCTGTCCGGCCGCGCTTCGGAGCTGCGGCAATATTCATTCGGCAATTTCGCCAATTCCGGCGGTTTGCCGATCGTGGTCAACGGGAACCAGTTCATCGGCGCGATCGGGGTCGGCGGATCGGCGCCACAGCCGGGCGTGTGGAGCGACGAGATCTGCGCCTGGCGTGCGCTGACGAGAGTGATCGGTCCGCAGCCGGCGCTGCTGCCCGACATCCGGCCGGCGGCCGCAGCCGGTGGCGGCGGACGCGCGGGCAATGGCGCACCCAACCGTTGATCGCTGAATCAGGAATTTGGAGGAAGCCCATGAAACTTTACTCGGGATTTACGGCAGCGGCGGCAGTAGTCGCTATTGCCGGTGTCGCCACGGCGGCGGAAACCGGAAAATTTGTCCAGCAGGGTGACGCCGCCAAGGCGTTGCTTGAAACCAACACAATCAATATCGCCACTGCGGAAGCGATCGGCAAAGCCTGCGTCGACGAAGCGGCCAAGGAAGGCGTCAAGATCAGCATCGTCATCACCGATCAGTTCGGCGAGCCGGTGTATTTCTACCGCATGGATGGACAGGGCAAGATCAATGTCGATACGGCGTTCATGAAGGCCAAGACGGCATTGAACATGCGCGCACCCAGCAAGAGCG
>JAGWSK010000209.1 GCA_028869355.1 Alphaproteobacteria bacterium
CAAGCCCGACGCCGGCCAATTCACCGCGCGCACGCCGGCGCTGGGCGTCGAGCTGTGCGTTGGTCCAGTCGAACTTCGCCAGCGCCTTATCGAGCAAACATGCGTAATCGCCGGAATCCAGGACCATGTCCGTGCCCAGCGCGCGCAAGCCCCGGTCAAACGGCATTTCACTTTTGGCGATGAAATTGCGGCGCCGCAATTCCGCCCGGTCGATTCCGAGCCGGGCGGCCACCGCATCCATGAGACGCTCACGGACAAACGCGCCCTCATAGCGTCCGGGAGACCGGTATGTCGCCGCCGGGGTTTTGTTGGTCAGGCGGAAATGGCCGGTGCTACGATAGGCAGGAATCCGGTACGGCACCGTCAGCATGCTGCTGGTCAATTCCGCCACGCGTGCGGCATGGGTGCGGACATAACCGCCCTGGGAATGGAAGAACTCATCCTCGAGCGCCGAGACATATCCGCTGCCATTGAAGGCGGCGCGCACATGGTGCCGCTGTTCGCGCGAATGATTGGCGGCCATGAGATGCTCGCGGCGGTCCTCGATCCATTTCACCGGAACGCCAAAGCGCAGTGCTGCCGCAGAGACCAGGACGTCTTCCGGATAAAGCTCACCGCGGATACCGAATCCGCCGCCGGTATGGCCTTCCTTGAGGTGAACCGATTTCGGTTTGCGGCCGAGAATGCGTGCGAGATTGTCACGCGTGCGATGCGGTACCTTCGCGGCGCCAAACAATTCCAGCACGTCGCGCGCCGGATCAAAGCGCGCGAGCGCGCCGCGGGTCTCCAGCGGCACGCCCGAATGGCGGCCTATGCCGAGCTCCAGTCCGATTGTCTGCTCCGCGTCCGCCAGTGCCGCACCGGCATCACCATAATGATCGCGCAGGATCATCGCTTCGGTGCTGAGTCCCGGCGCAAATGCGCCCGGTGCCGCTTCGGCGGACAACAGGGCGGGTTTGTCCTCGAACTCGACCGAAACCAGAGCCGCCGCATCCTCTGCGATATAGGGGTCGCGCGCGAAAACCGCCGCAACCGGCTCTCCCACGTAGCGCACATGATCCTGTGCCAGCACGGGCTGCCGGTACGGCTTGAGCGCCTCCGCCGCGGCGTCACGAAAATCGATTGGCGGCAGATGACGGACATCTACTCCGGTCCAGATGGCGAATACGCCGGCAACGGCGCGTGCTGCGTCGCAATCGATCTGCGTGATCCGGCCATGCGCAACCGGCGCGCGCACAATCCGCATATGCAGTTGCCCCGGCAGGTTGATGTCATCGGCAAACCGCCCGCGCCCGCGCAGCAGGATTTCGTCCTCGATACGGAGAACGGAACGGCCGATGACGCGGCTTTTGCGTTCGGCATCGGGAAATCGCGTCATGCGGACCAGATACGGTGGATAAGGGCTTTTTCGCTGTACTACGCCCGGTGATCACCTACAATCATGCGGCGCTCAGCGCAAAATCGGACATACGGAGGAGAGGCTTGGCCCGGGCAGTCAGTGAGGCGAATTTAAAACTGGTCCAGACCGGCTATGGCGGATTGCGCGGCTGGATCGACCAGGTCGAGCGCATGGGCGAATTGAAGCGCGTGAACGGCGCCAGTTGGGACACCGAGATGGGCGCCATCACCCATATGCTGACCGAGCACAGCCACGGCACCGCGCCCGCGCTGCTGTTCGACAACGTTCCGGGATATCCCGCCGGCTATCGCACCCTGTACGGCCATTTCTCTTCCGTGCGGCGGGTCGCGCTGACCCTTGGGCTGCCGCAGGAACGCGAGCGCAAGGTCGATATCGTCAAACAATATTACGAGCGGATTCAGACCATGAAGCCGCTGCCGCCGCGCTACGTCAAAACCGGTCCGGTGATGGAGAATGTCATCGAGGGCAACGATATCGACGTGCTGAAATTTCCGGTGCCGCGCCACCATGAACTCGACAAGGCGCGCTATATCGGCACGGCCAATTGCGTTATCACCCAGGACCCGGATGCCGGCTGGTTCAATCTCGGCTGCTATCGCAACCAGGTCTATGACGGAAAGACCATCGGCTGTCAGATCACCGAGGGAAAGCACGGGCGCATTCATCGCGACAAATATTTCGAACGCGGCGAGAAGATGAAAGTCGTGGTTCTGGTCGGCCAGGATCCGCTGTTGTTCATGCTGGCGGCCAGCCCATTGCCCGAAGGAGTCAGTGAACTCGATTTCGCCGGAGGTCTGCGCGGCGAGTCGATCGAAGTCATCCGGGGTCCCTATACCGGTTTTCCCATTCCTGCCGATGCCGAAATCGCCATTGAAG
The DNA here is from genome assembly GCA_028869355.1 of Alphaproteobacteria bacterium. Taxonomy (GTDB): domain Bacteria; phylum Pseudomonadota; class Alphaproteobacteria; order Micropepsales; family Micropepsaceae; genus CAIYRG01. The sequence continues at coordinate 2,297 of JAGWSK010000209.1, forward strand.
CCGAAGCCGTTCCTGGACGGTCGCGTGAAGAGGGCCCGTTCGGCGAATGGATGGGCTATTACTCCGACGATACGGTCCCGCGGCCATATCTCGACATCAAGACCATCCTTCACCGCAACGATCCGATCCTGACCTGCGCACCGCAGCACAAGCCGGTGGATGAGACCGGATTGCTGAAGGGCATCGCCGGCGCAGCGCAGATCTGGCGGGCGCTCGAAGCCTGCGGGATTCCCGATGTCCTGGGTGTGTGGAATCATGAAGCCGGTCCGGCAACACGGTTCACCGCGATTCAGATCAAGCAGCGCTATCCGGGACATTCGCGCAATGCGCTGCATGTCGCCTGTTCATGCCAGGGCGGCGCCTATGCTGGAAAATGGACCGTCGTCGTTGATGAAGATATCGATGCCGGCGATCTCGATCAGGTGCTGTGGGCGATGTCCACACGCTTCGATCCAGTGACCGACGTCGATATTGTGCAGAAGGCCTGGGCATCCAAGCGTGACCCGCTTTACCTGCCCGGCAATTTCAACAACCGCATACTGATCGATGCCTGCATTCCCTATGACAAATATCTCAAAGGGACTTTCCCGCCGGTGGTCGATGTCAGTGCAAAACTGCGGTCGGACATCAAAGCCAAATTCCCGCAGTTGTTCGACTGATGAGATGAAAACCGCGCTGGCCCGCTGCATGTTTGGCACCGCTGTGCTGGCGATGACCGGGGCAGCGGCACATGCGGCAACGTCCGCGGAGTTCTACAGAGGCCGCACCATGCCGGTGATCATCGGCTATTCGGCCGGCGGCGGTTACGATCTCTATGCCCGTGTGCTGGCGCAGTATATGGGACGCCATATCCCCGGCAATCCGACCCTGATTCCGCAAAACATGCCCGGCGCGGGCAGCATCAGGGCGGCGCTCTATCTGTACACCGCCGCGCCGAAAGACGGCAGCGTGATTGGCACATTTGCGCGTGGCATGGCCAGCACGGCCCTGATCGGCGAAGCCAAACTGGATGCGCGCAAATTCGCCTGGCTTGGCAGCGTCACCAAAGATACCAGCGTGTGCATCAGCTGGAACACATCGCCGATCAAGACCTGGAATGACGCGATGACGCACCAGTTCACGGCCGGTGGTGAGGGCGCGGCCGGCGATCCCGACATTTTTGCCAAGCTCTACAAGAATGTATTCGGCGTCAAAATCCGGCTGGCGACCGGATTTCCCGGTACAACCGATATCACGCTGGCCATGCAACGCGGCGAAGTGGATGGGCTGTGCGGCATCTCCTGGAGCACGATCAAAGCCCGCTATCCCGAATGGGTGAAGGGCAATAAAATCCGCATCCTGCTGCAGGCAGCGCCGAAGCGCGATCCGGAATTGCCCAGTGTGCCGATGGCGGCGGATTACGCACATACGGCGGAGCAAAAGCAGATTCTGGACATGGTGATTGCCAATGAACAGCTGGCACGCCCGTTTGTCGCGCCACCCGGAATCCCCGCCGGGCGCGAAGCAGTGTTGCGCAAGGCATTCGACGATACGATGAAGGATCCCGCCTTTCTTGCCGATGCCAGAAAAACAATGATCGACATCAATCCGGTCAGCGGTCCCGAAGTGGACGCGATTGTCGCCGGACTTTACGCGACACCGAAGGACGTGGTCCAGAAAGCCATGCGGGCAATCAATTGAGTTCATTGATTGGATCGCGTCATCGCCGGCTTGAGGACAAGCGCCTGCTGACAGGCCGGGGGCGCTATATCGACGACATCCGGATTCCCGGCCTGCTGCACGCGGCCTTTCTGCGCAGTCCACATCCTCATGCCGCGATCGTGCGCATCGACAAATCCTCCGCGGAGCGGCTGCCGGGTGTCCACGCCGTGCTGTCGCTCAACGATCTTGAACCGGTGCTGGCGAAAAAACGCATGGTGCGCCAGCCCGGTCAGGGCGGACAGCCGCGCGATCAGATGTGGCCGCATGCGCTGGCCAATGGCGAAACCGCTTTTGTCGGCGAAGCGATTGCCGTGGTGATTGCGGAAACCCGCTACATCGCCGAAGACGCCGCGGCGAAGATCGAAGTGGAATACGAACCGCTTCCGGTGGTCAGCGATGTTCGCGCTGCGGCAGTGCCCACTGCACCCGTCGCGCGCCGCGAGCTGAAATCGAACATCGTCAGCACGCTGAAAGTCGGCTATGGCGATGCCGACGCGGCGTTCCGAAACGCTGCCCATATCATCCGCCAGGATTTCTTTATCCACCGCGGCAGCGCCCATTCCCTGGAAACCCGAGGCTGCGTCGCCGAATATGTTTCGGCCACCGACGGACTGACATTCTGGGCATCTACCCAGAAGGCGCATGACCTCTGCCAGAATTTGAGCACATTCCTCCGTGTCGATGAAACGGCGATGCGGGTCATTGCGCCGGATATCGGCGGCGGATTCGGCCCCAAACTTTGTGTCTATCCCGAAGATGTCGCAGTCGCCGCGGCGGCAAAACTGCTGAAGCGCCCGCTGAAATGGATCGAAGACCGGCGCGAATATTTTGTTGCGGCGGTTCAGGAGCGTGACCAGTACTGGAATGTGGAAATCGCGCTCGATCACGGCGGCGGCATTCTCGGCATACGCGGCCGGCTGATCCACGATCTCGGCGCCTATGCGCTGCAGGATGTGAATCTTCCCTACAACTCGGCATCGGCCCTCACCGGATCATATATCGTTCCGGCGCTGGCGATGGATGTCACTGTCGCATACACCAATAAAGCGCCGACATCTTCGGTGCGCGGCGCCGGTTATCCGCAGGCGACATTTGTCATCGAGCGCTTGCTCGACCTCGCAGCGCGTGAGCTGAATCTCGATCCGGCCGAGCTGCGCCTGCGGAATCTGATCCCCGCGGACAAGATGCCGTACGAAATTCCGCTCAAGGCACGTTCCGGCACGTCCATCGTTTTCGACAGCGGCGATTATCCGAAAACGCAAGGAGATTTGCTCGACCGCGCCGGATGGCATGAATTCCGGCTGCGGCAGCGCGAAGCGCGCGAATGCGGCCGGTATATCGGAATGGGTTTTGCGCATGGGTTGAAGGGGACCGGGCGCGGGCCATTCGAAATGGCTTTGGTCCGCGTCAGCGGTAACGGCCGTGTTTCGATATTGACCGGCGCATCGGCCATGGGTCAGGGCTTTGCAACCGCGATGGCGCAGATCTGTGCCGGCGAACTCGGCCTCAGGCCCGAAGACGTCACGGTCGTGGCCGGCGATTCGGCAGCGGTCCCGGCGGGCCTTGGCGGATTTGCCAGCCGACAGACGGTGATGGCGGGCAGTTCGGTGTTGCAGGCGGCGCGTGAAGTTGCGCAGAAATCCAAGGATCTCGCCGGCATGCTGATGCAGCTTCCCGCGTCCGAGCTGGAACTGCAGGGCGGCTCCGTGCGCGCCAAATCCGATCCGTCGCGCGCGATCAGTCTTGGCGAACTCGCGCGACAGCTCCGCGGCGGTCCCGGCTATGGTTTTCCTCCCGGTTTCACGCCGGGGCTCGAGGCCACGGCGGCATTCCGTCAGGACCATATGGCCTATGCCAATGTCTGCCATGCTGCCGAAGTCGAGGTCGATATCGAGACTGGCGGCGTGGAAATTCTGCGCTATGTCGCGCTGCACGATCATGGCGTGCAGATCAATCCCATGATCGTCGACGGCCAGACGCGC
>JAGWSK010000210.1 GCA_028869355.1 Alphaproteobacteria bacterium
CTGGGGCGGCTGCGTGCCGCGGTGGAACAGGTTGGCGGATTGCTGATCGTGACAGCCGATCACGGCAACGTCGAACAGATGAAGGATCCGGCGACCGGCGGGCCACATACGGCGCACACCCTGCTGGATGTGCCGATTGTCGTGACCAATGCGAAAATCGGCCCGTTCCGGCTGGACAACGGGCGGCTGGCCGATGTTGCGCCCACATTGCTGGATCTGGTGGGAATAAACAAACCCAGGCAAATGACCGGGCATTCGCTGGTCGAGCGGGCAACAGCGCCGGTGGGCTCATGATGCGCAAACCGCCGAAGCCGACCCTCGCCCTCGGCTTGATCTGTGGGCTCATTGCTTCGGCTTCCGCCCAGACGCGAATCGCGCCATCCTCCGGGGGAACGCTGGAAGAACGCTACAAGCGTGCCGAGGCGGCATTGAGTGAAGCCCGCAGCAAGGCGGCGGCGGCCTCGGCGGAACGGGACCGGGTGTCCGCCGAGGAACTGGCGTTACGGAAGAACCTCGTCACCAACGGGGTGAAAGTTCAACAAATGGAACAGACGGCGACGCAAAGTGCGACGGAACTGGACCGGTTGAACGACCGGATCGCCAGCGCGAAGACCGATCTGGCACGCGATCAAAGCCAACTCGTGCTGGCCATCGCGGTGCTGCAACGGATCCGCGTCGATCAGAAGAACGGGGTGCTGACCACGGCCCGGGAGGCAGTGCGGGCAATGCGGGCCAGCCAGCAGATCGGTGCGGTCCTCACACCTTTGTCCGAAGATGCGACCCGACTGGAGACCCAATTGAAAACATTGGTGAATCTGGAAAGCGCAGCGGCGGATAAACGGGCCGAAACCTCACGTAACCAGGCGGCGCTGAACGATACCAGGGATGATCTCGACCGCCTGATCGCCGAAAAGCACGCGCAGCAGGAAAGCCTCGCTGCCAAAGCCGACGAACTGCAAAAAGTCATCGGCGACATCGGGCGGGAGGCCGGCAGTCTGAAAGCGCTGATGGACCGGATCGCCGGTTTGCGCACAACGCCAAACGGAATCGCACCGCGGGTCAAAGCGGTGGGACCGGGAAGCAGTTCGGTAACCGCGCTGGCGCGGGGCGGACTGCGTCCTCCGGTCGCTGGCAAGTCCATTCCCGGCGATCCCGGCGGCCCCGGTGTGACTCCGGGTGCCGGTGGACCAACCGGGCTGTGGTATCAGGGAACAGGACACGGTGAAGCAGTCGCGCCGGCGGATAGCGAGGTTGTGTTCGCCGGCCCATATCAAAAGCTGGGGCAAGTCTTGATCTTGGAATTGGCCGGCGGTTACCATTTGGCGCTGGCCGGTCTGGGCCGCATTGATGTACATGTCGGCGATCTTGTTCTGGCAGGTGAACCAGTTGGGAGTCTTCCGGAAGGAAAATCAGCGCCGCTCTATATGGAGCTGAGGCGCAATGGTAAGGTGGTCGACCCGGCGCCGTGGGTGAGCGCCGATATTGGAAAGGCAAAGGGAACATGAAGAAGTACGCGTTCGCCGGGATTGGCGTTGCGGTTGGATTTGTCAGTGCTCTCGCTCTGTTCCCGGCCGCGCAGGGTGCAACCAATGTTTTGTCGGCCTATCGCGAACTGGACCTCTTCGGCGACGCGTTTGAGCGCGTGCGCGCCAATTACGTCCGCGAGGTGGATGATTCCGAACTGATCAATGCTGCAATCAACGGGATGGTCAGCTCGCTCGATCCACATTCCAGCTACATGGACCCGAAGGAATTTGCCGACATGCAGGTGCAGACCCGCGGCGAATTCGGCGGCCTCGGACTTGAAGTCACCCAGGAAGATGGTCTGGTGAAAGTCGTCACGGCGATCGACGACACTCCGGCGGCACATGCCGGAATCAAAACCGGCGATTATATCTCGGCGATCGACGGCACCAGCATCCAGGGCATGCCGCTGAACGAAGCGGTGGAGCGGATGCGCGGACCGGAAAATTCCAAAGTCACGCTCACCATCCTTCGCACCGGCGAGAAGAAGCCGCTGGAATTGACGCTGACTCGCGCGGTGATTCGTGTCGAGAGCGTCAAGTATGAGAAGAAGGGCGATGTCGGTTATATCCGCATCACGTCCTTCAGCGAAAAGACCGATGCCGGCGTGAAAAAGGCGGTTGCCGATCTGAAGAAGCAACTCGGTCCGAATCTGCGCGGCTATGTTCTCGATCTGCGCAACGATCCGGGTGGATTGCTCGACCAGGCAATTGCGGTTTCCGACGATTTCCTGACCGGTGGCGAAATCGTTTCCACCCGCGGCCGCAAGCCTGAGGACACCCAGCGCTACAATGCACGTCCGGGCGACATCGCGGACGGCAAGCCGATCGTTGTGCTGGTCAATGAAGGAACGGCTTCGGCGTCGGAAATCGTCGCCGGCGCTCTGCAGGACCACAAGCGCGCCACGGTGATCGGCGTCACGTCGTTCGGCAAAGGCTCGGTGCAGACCATTATTCCGCTCGGCGGTCAACATGGCGGCGCATTGCGCCTGACCACGGCGCGCTATTACACGCCGTCCGGCCGCTCGATTCAGGCGACCGGCATTGCGCCCGATATCGCGGTGTCGAACCTGACCGAGAAAGACCAGGGCGAAGCCGATCAGTTCGCGCAGCGGACCGAAGCGTCGCTGGCAGGACACCTCGATGCCGAAGGTGCGCAGCGCAACACCAAGATGCCGACGATCCGGCCCGAGGACGGCAAGAAGTATGATGACTTCCAGCTTTCCTATGCGCTTGACCGGCTTGACGGCAAAGTGGTGGCACTGCCGGTGGCCCAGAAGCAGGCCTCGACGGCACACTGATACGCCATGAAATCAGTTGAAAAAGGCCGGGTTCACCGCCCGGCCTTTTTGCATCCGCTATCCGGATATCTGAAATGAGCAAACCCACAGCCGAAAACCTGCCCTACCGTCCGGCGGTCGGGATGATGCTGCTCAATCGCGACGGGCTCGTGTTCGTCGGCAAGCGGATCGATCAGACGCAGGAAGCCTGGCAGATGCCGCAAGGCGGAATTGACGACGGAGAAGATCCGAAAACCGCAGGCTTCCGCGAACTCGAAGAAGAGATCGGTACACGGAATGTCGAGCTGGTGCGCGAACATCCTGATTGGCTGCTCTATGACCTGCCGTCGCATCTGGTCGGTGTGGTGTGGGAGGGGAAATATCGCGGCCAGAGACTGAAATGGCTGGCGATGCGGTTTCTGGGCCGCGACAGCGAGATCAATGTCGCCACTTCGCATGCGGAGTTTTCCGAATGGAAATGGTTGAAAAGCGCGGACGTGCTGCGGCTGGTCGTTCCGTTCAAGCGCGACATTTATGCCGCCGCGCTCACTGCGTTTGACGATCTGACGGCAAAGTAGGTCCAGCGGCTTGATGCCTTGTGAGATACCTGACCGGATATTATGTATATCCTTCGGATATCCAGAGACGTCGCAATATGACTTCAAGAGTCCAAATTTCGAGGTGGGGAAATAGCCTCGCGATCAGAGTTCCCCGGGATATTGCGGCGCGAACGGGACTGACCGAAGGAATCCGCGTCGATATTGACGCTACCGCGGACGGCACAATCGTCATTTCGCGTTCACTAAGGCGCTTCTCACTGGATGAGCTGCTGAAGGAAATGACTCCAGAGCGACAGCACCGGTTGGAAGATGATCCGCCGAGGGGCGCCGAGTTGCTATGACCGATCTGCCTAAACGAGGCAGCCTTGTTTGGCTTGAGTTCTCACCGCAAGCTGGTCACGAGCAGCGGGGTAGGCGACCAGCAATCGTGCTAACAACCCAAGGCTATCACGAACGATCTCCATTGGCGGTTGTGTGCCCGATCACGAGTCAGCAGCGGGGTTGGCCAATGGAAGTGCCTCTGCCCAACGGCCTGCCGATTTCTGGAGTCGTTCTCGTCGACCAGATACGCAGCGTTGATCGAAGGGCGCGATTCATGCAGGTCGCCGGCGATGCACCTGCGGAAGTGCTTGCCGAAATCGACGCCAGGCTGGCACCCCTTCTGAGTCTTTAAGCGCCGCTCTCGCGAACTGCGTCGGCGAGAAGCGAACTCTTGAGCAGATTGCGCGTTAAGGGCCGCATGCGCAGGCGGGTTCGTTTCTTCCTCAGGTTGCTGACGCTGGGTGCTACGGTTTTTGCCGGCGGCTGCACAACCGTCACGGTGACGGAGCCGCCCGAGACCGCCACCGAACAATTGCTGATCACGACCGCAATCGATAAAGCGGTTGCAAATATGAATGTCGCGATTCCCGCCGGCACGCGGATTTTTGTCGATACCAGCTTTTTCGACGGCATCGGCCGGGACCAGAAGGTGCTGTTTCCGAAATATGCGATGAGTGCGGTTCGCGAAAAGCTGCTGCAAAGCGGCGCATTGCTCGCCGAAGATCGTCAGAGTGCGGATATGATCGTGGAATTGCGCACCGGCGGACAGTCCGTGGACCATAATTCACTGTTCGTCGGCATACCCTCGATTTCGGTTCCCCTGCCGCCGACATTCTATCCGGTCACCACACCCGAACTCGCGTTGTTCAAACGCGACCGTCAGACAGGAGTCGCGAAACTCGCGATTGTCGCCTATCGCCAGGATAATGGCGCCTATGCAGCGTCCTCGGGATCGAGCTTTGGTTCATCGAACCATACCGAGACGACCATCCTGTTGCTGTTCGATCGCACCACCAGCGACATCGAGCCACAAGAATTACAAAGCCGGACGCATTGAAAGAGAAGCGAGGAACGAGAAGCGAGGAAATAGAGCACGAGCCGTGCCGCAGCTCAGGCGGTGCTGTCGTTTCTCGCTTCTCTTTCCTCGCTCCTATTTAGCTTTTGGCGGCGGGGGGAGCGGAGATAGCTTTCATCCAGGCGATTGAGGCGGGATCGGCCCAATGCTGGCCGCCGACGGCACGGGCGACTTCGCGGCCATCAGGGCTGATTAACACCGTCAGCGGCAATTCGTTGGCGACGAAGCCCTGCTGCGTCTGGCGGTCGCTGTCGATATAGACCGGCAGACTGCCGGCCGAATGCATCTCCAGGAAATCGCGCAAGCGCCC
>JAGWSK010000211.1 GCA_028869355.1 Alphaproteobacteria bacterium
GACGATGTCCTGTGGCGTCTTTGCGTCGCCTTCGATCAGCGCGCCATTCGGGTCGTAACCCGCAAGCATGACCTGGCTGTCGAAAGCGACCGTCAGCTCCGCGGTCTGACCTTTCATTTCGGCCGAGGTGATCCGTGCCGATTTGAGCGAAAGGAAAGTAAATTCAACCCGTTCCTTCTTGGTCTCGCGCTGCTTGATCGCCTGATCGAACGCTTCGAAAACTTCCGGCGACAACAGCGGCTTCAAGACGGCGCGATCACCATGTGCGAATGCCGTCACGACCATCTCATAGGCTGCGCGCGCACCCGACATGAAGTGCTCGGTATCAAAACCGCGGTCGTAGAGTTTGATGTCCAGCAGCGCGCGGGACAGACTGCTCGTTCCGCCAGGCGGTGTCGCAGCTGAACCACTGGGGCGGTCCGGCAATGTCCGGACATTTTCTTTTGCCGCGGCTTGCGGATTGGAACGAGCCGCGTCGGGCGTGCGCTCATTTCCTGTACGCCGCCCCAGCACCGAATAAAGCCGGAAGGCAATGAAGCCTGCGAGCAACGCCAGAAGTACCACGTCGAAGAACTGATAGTTATTCATCTGAACTTGCGCCTGACCGGCCCCATTTCACAAACACGGGCGGAATAGCGGTATCGTACCGCCACCCCATTAAACTAATCCCTGGGCGTGCTCCGGTCCAGCGCGCCTTGGCCATTATCCCCGCCACAATTATGATATATCGCCCCTGCACGAGCGCACGCCACAGGGGGCGCGGCAATCTCCTTGTCACGCTTGCGCGATCCGTGCTAGCGGCGGCAGTCCTTTCCCCAGCCGATCGAGAGAACCATTAAGATGGCCGACACCAGTACCCCCAATGGCGGCACGAACCCGGGCGCTGTCCCGCCTGCCGGCGGCGAAATGCAGATGCCGAGCCTTCAGATCATCTCGCAATACATCAAGGATCTCTCGTTCGAAAATCCCTCGATGGGTGTCAATGTACAGCGCCCGCAAATTGAATTTACCGTCGATCTCCAGGCTCGGCGCCTGCAGGAAAACGGCCCCTATGAGGTCGTGCTCAAGATGCGGGTGAATGCCAAGCAGGACGAAAAGCCGGTATTCCTGCTGGAAATCGCCTATGGCGGGTTGTTCATTCTGGAACGTGTGCCGGAAGAAGTGCTTCAGCCCATGCTGCTGATCGAATGTCCCCGGCTCATGTTCCCGTTCGTCCGCCGGGTCATTTCCGATCTGATCAGTGATGGCGGATTGCCACCGCTGATGATCGAGCCGATCGACTTTGCCGCGCTGTATCGCAGCCGGATGGTGGAAGCGCAGCGCCAGCAACAGCAGGCCCCAACAACAGCCTAACCAGCTCCAGCCCAGTTCCAGATCACGTCGCCTTCCAGTTCTTCGGCAATGAAGCGCGCGTGAGCGGTGATTTCGTCTTCCGTTACCCGTTCGGGCAAGGGTAGCGGCCGGACGAGGCGTTCACCGCGTGCCTCGACGTGTCCCTCAGTCTTGTCGGCCGCAGCTGTCAGTTCCAGATGCGCCTGCCGGCCGCCGATCAGTTCGAGGTAAACTTTCGCCAGCAGTTCCGCATCGATGCGGGCGCCGTGTTTGCTGCGTCCGGAAAGGTCAAAATTAAACCGGCGGCAAAGCTCATTCAGCGAGCAAGATGAGCCGGGAAAACGCCGGCGCGCCAACGCGAGCGTGTCAAGCGTGCGCTCCGGGGAGAAAGGCTGGTAATCGAGCCGCGCCAACTCCGCATTGAGAAATTTCAGGTCGAAGTCGGCGTTGTGAATGACCAGGCGCGAATCTCCGATGAATTCCAGGAGCGAGTCGGCGATTTTTCCGAACACCGGGGAACCGCGCAGTTTTTCGGCATCGAGCCCGTGAATCATGACGGCTTCGGCCGGAACGTCACGTTCCGGATCGATCAGGTGGTGAAAGACTTTGCCTGTCGGAAGCCGGCGGTCCAGTTCGATGCCGCAGATCTCGACCAGCCGATGACCTCTCTCGACTTCGAGGCCGGTGGTTTCGGTATCGAGAACAATTTCACGCATCCGGCAGCCTGTGCTTTGCGCGCGCACGCAGTTCTGAAGCGACTCGCTTCACTTCGGCAAAAGCCTGCGCCAGACCCTTGTCGGTCTCAATGATAAAATCGGCTTTTGCACGCTTTTCCGCGTCAGGCATTTGCCGAGCATGGAGCATTTCGAGCTTTTCCGGGGTCATACCCCGGCGCGCCAGAACACGCCGCTCTTGCACGTCCTTCGGCGCAGAAACGACCACAACCGCGTCCACCTCGCGTTGCGCACCAGTCTCGAATAAAAGCGGGATATCGACGATCACCAGTTCATCACCGCGCGCGGTGGCGGCGCGTATGAACCCGTCGCGCGCCTGCCGTACGAGCGGGTGCACAATCGCTTCGAGTCGCTCGAAAGCCGAAGGATCGCGCCCTAGTGCCGCCGCCAGTGCTGTCCGATCTACTCTTCCGTCGCGAACCGTGCCGGGGAATGCCGCAGCAACCGGCGCCACGGCTGCACCCTCCGGGTCATAAAGCGCACGCACCACCGCATCGGAATCGAAAACCGGAATTCCAAGTTGCGCAAACAATTTGCCGGTTTCGGTCTTGCCCATGGCGATCGAGCCGGTGAGCCCGACGAGATAGGGCCGGCGATCCTGCTTATGCACGTGCGAGGACCTGTAAGAGTTTCGTGCGCAGCTCCGCTGTGACTTTTGGCGTCACACCAAACCAGGCGGCGAATGCCGGCACAGCCTGATGCATGAGCATGCCGAGACCGTCCATCGTTGCATGGCCCGCCGCTGCTGCCTGGCGCAGGAGTTCCGTCTGAACCGGATTGTAAACAATATCGGCAACTGCGGCGTCGGACGGCAGGTGATGAAGCGGCAATTCCAGCGCCGCTTTACCTTTCATTCCCAGGCTGGTCGTGTTGACGAGGACGCCTGCATTGTCAAAGGCATTCGGCCAATCGCCCCATTCAAGCACCTGGCAGCTCGTCCGCAGCGCAAGCGCGCTGGCAATGGCTTCAGCGCGCTCACGGGTGCGGTTGACGATTCGAATCCCGGCAAACCCGGCCCGGTCGAGTGCAAGCACAATGGCGCGCGCCGCGCCGCCTGCCCCGAGCACGACTGCGGGTCTGTTTCCGATCTCGTCAACGGGGAGTGTTTCGCGCAAGCTGGCCAGAAAACCTTGCACGTCGGTATTCGCACCGTCAATCCCATGGTCTCCGAACACCAGCAAATTCACAGCACCGGTTATCCGGGCATCTTCGTCAAGTGTTTCTGCAAGTGCTGCTGCAGATTGCTTGTGTGGAACGGTGACATTTACGCCCGCGAATCCCATCAGCGGCAGTGCAGTGATGCAGCGCGAAAAGTTCTCCGGCGCGACCGGAAGAGCAACATAGTCGCCGTCGATACCATATTCGCGAAACCAGTGGCGGTGGATGACAGGGCTGAGCGACTGGGCAACGGGCCAGCCGACAACAGCGGCGATTCGGCCATTCATGCTGCGATAACCCCGAAACCGCGCAGCGCCGAGAGGACCGGAATCAGCGGCAGTCCGCGAATGCAGAACTGATCGCCGGCGACTTCGCTGAACAGTTGTGCGCCGCGTCCTTCAATGTGATAGCAGCCGATCGAACCGAGAATTTCCGGTATTTCCGCGGTCAGGTACTGATCCAGAAAAGCGGCCGAGAATTTTCGCATCGTCAAAACGGCAGTCTCGGTGTGCCGCCATAGCGCCATTTCGTCCCGCGCGATAATGGCTGCTGTAATCAGCTGATGTTCGCGGCCGCAGAGCGCATTCAGCGTTTCGCGCGCTTCTGCTTCAGTGTCTGACTTGCTGAACATCCGGCCTTCGCAAACCAGCACCTGGTCGGCACCCAGAACCAAGCAACCGGGATGACGGCGGCTGACCGAGAGAGTCTTTGCCACCGCCAATTCCTCCGCTATTCGGTGTCCATCACTGCCGCTGTCCAGCAGCACTGATTTGAGAATGGCCTCATCGATTGCCGGGACCGTCACGCCGAACGTAACCCCCGCAGATTCGAGCATGATGCGCCTGCTGCGGCTGGAGGAGGCGAGTATCAGCGGCACGCTCATTGTGGCGCATTTCTCTCCGCCAGCAGGTTGAGGATTGCCGCAGCCGTTTCTTCGATCGAACGGCGGGTTACGTCGATGGTTGGCCAGCCACGGCTTTCGAACAGCCGGCGTGTCATGGCCAGCTCAGCCCGGATCGCGTCTTCGTCGACATAATCCGAGCATTTGTTCTCGCCCATTGTCGTAAGACGATTTTTGCGTATTTGCAGCAACCGCTCGGGTGTGAGCCATAGACCGACAAACAGGGGCTTTGACAGCGTGAACAAGTGCTCCGGCGGAGGGATTCCCGGCACGATCGGAATGTTGCCCGCGCGTACACCACGAATCGCGAGATAGATACTTGTCGGCGTTTTTGAGCTTCGGCTCACGCCGACAAGTATGACATCGGCCTCGGCAAGATTCTGGATATTTTGCCCGTCATCGTGCTGCATCGCGTAGTTCAGCGCTTCAACCCGTTCCTGGTAGCGGGCATCCATCTCGTGCTGGGCACCGGGTCGGTGGGCTTCTTCAACACCAAGATATTTTTTCATTGCCTCGACTGCAGGATCCAGAACGGACACGCAGGGCAATTTCATTTTCCTGCATTCCTGCTCGAGCAGCCGGCGCAAGCCCGGATTGACCAGTGTGGAAAACACGATTCCGGGATTTGCGCTGATATGCTGGAGGGCGCGTCGAAGCTGGTTTTCGCTGCGGACCAGCGAGTAAATATGTTCACGGGCGATCGCACCTTCGAACTTCGCGCCGACTGCTTTCGCGACCGTATTCAGTGTCTCGCCGGTCGAGTCGGATATCATGTGCAAATGATACTCATGGACCATGGATTTCATCCCAAAAATGCCCACAACGCTCCCCCGCTTTCACACCCGTCCGCAGCAAAACGGGGACAATTCAACGGCTGTCCCCAATCTATAGCCAAACCGTGAAACGAAATTTTGCCCGCGCAATTCAAGGAATCAGGCCAGATGCCCTGACTTCTCCACAGACTTACCGCTACAACACCAGTATCATCATCTCAAAGAGCAGGAATTGCTTTGAACACAAAATTTTCCCTGCCTGTTCCAGCTCTGGTTTCGGTTCTCGAGGGCAAGCAGATCTGGCCGCCTCCAGTCTGGCTGATGCGCCAGGCAGGGCGGTATCTGCCGGAATATAGAGAAATCCGGAAAACTGCGGGTTCGTTCTGGGCCATGTGCATGTCGCCGGATTTGGCGACGGAAATCACTCTGCAGCCGGTCAGGCGGTTTGATTTCGATGCTGCGATAATATTCTCCGATATTCTCGTGATTCCCTATGCTTTGGGTCAGGCAGTTCGTTTTGACGACGGGATAGGTCCGGTTCTGGACCAATATCCCGGGTATGACGGGTTGGGGGAAGATCCCGGGCTGTGGAAGCAGCGGCTGTCCCCGGTGTATCAGGCCTTGGAACAGACCAGGAAAGCACTTTCTTCGACGAAGGCGCTGATTGGATTTGCCGGCGCGCCATGGACTCTCGCAGCTTACATGCTCGAGGGCAGGGGATCAGTTGATCAGCGTGCGGCAAAACTGTTTGGTTATTCAAACAGGCAGGAATTTTCGCGCCTGCTGAACCGGCTTGCCGATGCCGTGGCGTCTCACCTCATTTGGCAATTGGAGCATGGTGCAGATGTAGTCCAACTGTTCGATAGTTGGGCTGGCGGTTTGCCCGATCAGGAATTTTGCGACTGGGTGATCGGACCAACGGCAAAGATTGTGGCGACGGTTCGAGATGTTGTACCCGGTGCGCGGATGATCGGTTTTCCGCGTGCCGCGACCCAGAACCAATATCAGCTTTACGCGAGCGAAACTGGCGTGAATTGCGTCGGGATCGACACGGCGAACTCGATATCATGGGCAATATCGACGTTGGGGGGGCGAATTGCGATCCAGGGAAATCTTGATCCGATTGCACTCATCGCCGGTGGAGATGCGCTCGATGATGCGATTGACCGAATTTTAAGCGCCGGGCGGGGCCACTCGCTGATCTTCAATCTTGGACATGGAGTATTGCAGGAAACGCC
>JAGWSK010000212.1 GCA_028869355.1 Alphaproteobacteria bacterium
AAGGACGTCGCTCAGTATCAGGACAAGCCAAAAGGCCTCGCGCATTGCGGCATCTGCCATCACTTCATCTCGCCGAATGCGTGCGAGGTCGTGGCAGGTCCTGTTCAATCGGATGGTTATTGCCGGTTCTACGGCCTGTTCTGACGCGCCAAATTCAGCACCTGCCGTCGAAAATGCCCTGACCCGGCAAAAGCAGGAAAGTTGAAAATCCTGGAACGGCAACTACGCGTTCGCGTTCTTGCGGGGACTTTTTGGGACGGCCCCATGCGCTACAACCAAGGCGAATCCATCCGGAACCATTACGATCTGATCAGCCCCTATTACCGGAGTCTGTGGGGCCCGCATATTCACCACGGGTTTTGGAAGGGCGGCCGCGAAACACCTGCGGAGGCGCAGCAGCTTCTGACCGAAGAGCTCATCGCCCGCGCCGGCATCGGTCCCGGTTTGACGATCCTCGATGTCGGATGCGGGATTGGCGGCAGCAGTATCTATCTGGCACGCAATCTCGGCGCCAAAGTGACGGGGATTACCCTCTCGCCGATTCAGGTGGAAATGGCCAGAACCGCCGCCGAAAGCGACGGCGTCGATGTCTCATTCAGAGTGATGGACGCGCAAAATATGAGCTTTGCGCCAGACGAGCGATTCGACTGTATCTGGTCGATTGAGGCTATTTCGCATTTTCACAATAAGAAGGAATTTTTCGATCGGGCTTCAAACCTGCTCGTTCCCGGCGGACTGATCGCCATGACGGACTGGTTTGGAAAGAAAGGCCTGTCGGATTCTGCGCGAACGGAATTCCTGGAACCGATTGAGCGAGGCATGCTCATTGAGTCGAACACACTCGAAAACTATCTTCAGATCATGCACGAGGCCGGCACAGTTGTGCAGGAAACCGGCAATTTGAGCGAGAATGTCGCCCAAACCTGGGACTTTTGCCTGGATATCATCCAGGACCGGAGTCTGTGGCAAACCGCACACGAACTTGGCGAGGATTTCGTCCACTTCCTTGATTCATTCGCGGCCATGAAGCGAGGCTATGAGGCCAAGGCCCTGGAATATCAGCTCATCATCGGCCGCAAACCGGGGCCCGCTCGCACTGAGTCAGGCTGAAGCGGCGGTGCGGCCCGCTTGAGGATACGCACGTATCCGAAGCAGTCCGCCGTCCGTTACGATCGTTGTTGCTGCTGAAATTCAGTTGAACGGCGTGAGTCCGCTCACCAGTCTTTGCACATCACCGCGCCGCACGTAATCGGAGATCGCGGCAATATCCGGGGCAAAATACCGGTCGCGCTCATAGCGGCGCACGAGTGCGCGCACTTCATGCGCCACCTCCTCCAGCACAGGAGATGTCTTCAGCGGACGATGGAACTCAAGGCCCTGCGTGGCGGCCAGCAGCTCGATCGCGACGGCAGTCCGGGCATTTTCCGCCATGTCGAGGAGGCGGCGCGCGCCATGGGTCGCCATGGAGACGTGGTCTTCCTGATTGGCACTGGTCGGGATGGTGTCGACCGACGCCGGATGGGCGAGCATGCGATTTTCCGCCACCAGAGCGGCCGCGGTGACCTGCGCAATCATGAAACCCGAATTCAGCCCTGATTCTCTCACCAGAAACGCAGGCAGCCCGCTCATTTTCGGGTCGACCAGGATCGCGGTGCGGCGCTCGGAGATGTTGCCGATTTCGCAAAGCGCCAGCGCGATCTGATCGGCGGCGAAGGCGACCGGCTCCGCATGAAAGTTGCCGCCGGACACAACCTCGCCGTCGTCCAATACCAGTGGATTATCGGTGACCCCGGAGGCTTCAATTTCGAGCGTGCGTGCCGCCGCGCGAATGATGTCGAGGCACGCACCCATGACCTGCGGCTGGCAGCGAAAAGAATACGGATCCTGCACCTTGGTATCACTTTCCGGGAGGCGATGGGATTCGCGGATTTCGCTGCCGCGCATCAGGTCACGCAACACTGCTGCAACATCAATCTCGCCCGGCTGGCCGCGCAAAGCATGAATCCGCGGATCGAATGGCGTGTCGGACCCCTTGAAAGCATCGGTGGACATTGCGCCGGCGGCCAGCGCCGCCGCAAACACCTTGCCGGTCTCGAACAAACCGGCAAGCGCGAGCGCTGTCGAAACCTGTGTTCCGTTCACCAGCGCCAGGCCTTCCTTGGGTCCGAGCTTCAACGGTTGAAGGCCCGCCCGCGAAAGCGCTTCAACCGCCGGAACGATCTGCCCCTTGACCCGCGCTTCGCCAATGCCAAGCAGCATGGCAGAGAGATGCGCCAGCGGCGCCAGATCCCCGGAAGCGCCCACTGAACCCTTGCCCGGAACGCAGGGATAAATCTCCAACTCCAGCAGGCGCACCAGCATCTCGACCGTGTCACGCCTTACGCCGGAAGCACCGCGCGACAGCGATGCCAGCTTCAGCACCATCACAAGGCGAACAATATTGTCCGCCAACAATGGACCGACGCCGCAGGCATGGCTGAGAACCAGATTGCGCTGAAGCTCTTCCAGTTCGTGGCGCGGAATCGGAGTCGTGGCGAGCAGGCCGAACCCCGTGTTCACGCCATACACCGTGGCGCCGCTTTCGACGATTTTGGCGATTGCGGCAGCGCCGGCATCGATGCGCGAGGCCGTGGCCGGCGTAATGTCGATTCGCGCCGGCGATTCGTAGATCGCGCGCAAGCTCGCCAGACTGAGCGGCTGATCCAGGCCGACGACAACACTCATGATGTGATCTCAAGCGATGGCAATTTCAGGTGCTTGTCACGCGCGGTCTGCAACGCGATCTCATAACCGGCATCGGCATGGCGCATGACCCCGCTTGCCGGATCGTTCCACAACACGCGTTCGAGCCGGGATTTGGCCTGCTTCGTGCCGTCCGCGACGATCACCTGACCTGCATGTTGCGAATAACCCATGCCCACCCCTCCCCCGTGATGGATCGACACCCAT
>JAGWSK010000213.1 GCA_028869355.1 Alphaproteobacteria bacterium
AAGCTCGACCCGGGCGACATCCTTCAGACGCGTGATCACGCCGCCGGTCTGCTTGATGATGATCTCGCCGAACTGACCGGGATCCGCCAACCGGCCCTGCGTATTCACCGGCAACGTCACTTCGACGCCTTCGTCATAGGGCGGACCGCCGATCGTGCCGGCAGCAACCTGGACATTCTGCTGGCGAATCGCAGTAATCACGTCGTCGGCTGTAAGGTTCAGTTGTGCGATTTTTTCCGGGTTCAGCCAGATCCGCATGGCGTAATCGCCGGAACCGAAGACAAGGACCTGACCGATTCCGGGGATCTTCTGCAGCCGGTCTTTCACGTTCAGAACGGCGTAATTGCGCAAATACAGCATGTCGTACCGGTTGTCCGGCGACAGGAGATGCACGACCAGAGTCAGGTCCGACGAGCTTTTCGCCGTCGTTACGCCGAGGCTTTGCGTGACGGCGGGCAAACGCGGCAGCGTCTGGTTGACGCGGTTCTGAACCAGTTGCTGCGCGAGATCGGGATTCGTCCCAATGCGGAAAGTCACCGTGATGGTGAGCGATCCGTCGGGGGTCGCGGTCGAAAACATGTAAAGCATGTTCTCGACGCCATTGATCTGCTCTTCGAGCGGCGTTGCCACCGTTTGCGCGACAGTCGCCGGATCGGCGCCCGGAAATTGCGCGTTGACCACAACGGAAGGCGGCACAACCTCGGGATATTCCGCGATTGGAAGCTGGAACATCGCGATCAGGCCGGCGAGGAAGATCACGACCGAGATGACGCCGGCGAAGATTGGCCGGTCGACGAAAAACCGCGAGAGACCCATGGCTAGCCCGCCTTCGAAACGGATTGCGGTGAATCGCTGTTTGACGCCGGAGGCTCCTCCCGGGGAGCCACCGCCATCCCGGGCTGCACATGCTGGATACCATCAACAATCACGCGGTCGCCGGCAGTGAGCCCGTTGAGTACAAAATGCCGGCCATTCGCCGCATGCCCGAGCGTGATCTCGCGATAGGCGACCTTGTTGTTGGCGCTGGCAACCAGCACAAATGTCTTGTTCTGGTCATATCCGATGGCGCGATCGGGCACGGACAGAACATCAAGTTCATCCGCGCTGCCGAGTCTGACAGTCACGAACATTCCCGGCACGAGTCGTCCGTCGCGATTGTCCAGTTTTGCGCGGGCGCGAATGGTGCCGGTCGTGTTGCTGATTTTGTTGTCGAAGCTGTAGATCGTGCCTTTGTAGGCCGTCTGCTCATCGCCGCGCACCGTCACCTGAACGGGAATCCTGCGATCCTTTTCCGCCGCGTCCGAACTGGTATGGACGTTTTGCAGATAGGTCTGCTCGTCGACATCGAAGTCGGCGTAGATTCCATCATTGGAAACGATCGATGTCAGAACGGGCGCATTGGGACCCGACTGCACGACATTTCCCAGAGTGACTTCCACACGGCCCAGCCGGCCGCTGATCGGGGCCTTGATATAGGCATGGTCCAGATCGACCTGCGCCGACTTCAGTTCTGCTTCGGAGCCCAGAACCGACGCATCTGCGACGCGCTTGCCGTTCAGGTCATCATCATAGATGCGCTGTGCAATCGCCTGGGTTTTGATCAGTGTCGTGGCGCGCGTCAGTTCGATTTGCGCGCGATCCGCGGTATTGCGTCCCGACGCGAGATTCGCTTCTGCCTTGGCGACCGCCGCTTCAAAGGGGCGCGGATCGATCACATAGAGCACGTCGCCGGCGTGCACCGTCTGCCCATCCCTGATGCGAACTTCGGTGATCCGCCCGCTTACCTCGGGGCGCACCTCCGCATAATCGACCGCGGTCAGAGTCCCGGAAAACTCCGACCAAACCCGGACTTTGTGCGGCGCCAGGGTTTCGATGCTCACCGGCACCACCATCTGCACAGCCGCCTGCGCCGGTTTGGCCGCTGCGGCTGTGCGCGGATGCCACTCCAGATATGCACCGGATAAAACGGCCGCCGTGATCGTACTGAAGAGAACGACACGGGTGATTTTTCTTGTCCTGGACATGATTTTGTCTTTTCGCGTTGACGGTTCGGATTGGAGGGTGTTACTTAGTAGTAACATTTTAGGTACTGACCAGTAAGTAATATGTCAAGAGCAGGAACTCTGGATTGCGTCGGGCCGG
>JAGWSK010000214.1 GCA_028869355.1 Alphaproteobacteria bacterium
TGAAAGCGTCCTCCAGCCAGACGCGATGAGTTTAAGCCGAGTCTAACTGCACCTTACCAGCTGCGCTCGCTTCCGCCTTCGCCAAGGCTACGGCGGACACGTCGCTCGCGCTCCCCGCCCCGAAATCGCGTGCCGCGATTTCGACCCTCCCTCAAGGGGAGAGGTAAAGTGCGATGCAACGTGGTCGCAACCTGACTTGGCGGCACTATAAGCGATTCGCGGGTGCTTGACCGGTTTTCGGGCTTCTCCTATCAGCACCGCGCATGGCCGTTCTTGAACTCGTCACTGCGCCGGACCCGCGCCTCAAATCACTGTCCGAACCGGTGACAGACATCGACAAAAAGCTCCGCCGCTTCATGGCCGACATGGTCGAAACCATGTACGCGGCCAATGGGGTTGGGCTCGCCGCCATTCAGGTCGGCGTGCCAAAAAGCGTGGCGGTGATCGATCTCGATCCCAAGGGACCGAACAGCAAAGTGATCTATCTGATCAATCCGAAGATCGTTCGCACCTCCGACGAAATGTCGACCTATCACGAAGGATGCCTGTCGGTGCCGGAGATCTGGGACGATGTGAAGCGGCCGGCGCGGCTGACGGTCGAATATCAGGATGAGAACGGCGCGGAGCAGGTGGTGGATGCAGACGGGCTGTTCGCAACCTGCCTGCAGCATGAAATCGATCACATCAATGGCCGGCTGTTCATCGATCATCTTTCCAGGCTCAAACGTTCGATTGCGCTGCGCAAATCCGCAAAGCTGAAGAACAAAGGTTGATTGGTTTGAACATGTGCCACTCCGGAATTCGCGGCACTGGCGCTGCCGGACACAGCACTCGACCTCCCCTTTGCGGGGCGACACGTCCCAAGCTCCCCCACCCGCATTTCGCAACTCGCGAAATGCGTGCCTCCCCTCAAGGGGGAGGCGGAGTAGCCGATTTGCCCTGCGGATTGGGTTGACCGGCGATGGCGCTGCGGCTGGTCTTCATGGGAACGCCGGATTTCGCGGTGCCGACTTTCACCGAACTGATTATCGGCCCGCATGAGATCGCCTGTGTCTACACGCAACCGCCGCGTCGAAAGGGGCGCGGATTGGCAGAGGAAAAATCCCCCGTCCACGTGCTTGCGGAGCGCCACGGCCTTACCGTGCGCACACCGGTCTCATTGCGCAGTACGGACGAGCAAGCAGCTTTCGCGGCTCTCGCGCCCGATGCCGCTGTGGTGGTCGCCTATGGGTTGTTGCTGCCGCGCGTAGTGTTGAATGCGCCGCGGCTTGGCTGCTTCAACCTCCACGCTTCGCTGTTGCCGCGCTGGCGCGGCGCCGCGCCGATCCAGCGCGCGATCATGGCCGGTGACAAAAAGACCGGCGTCATGGTGATGCGGATGGAAGAGGGCCTCGACACCGGGCCGGTTTTAATGGGCGAGCAACTCGCAGTCGCACGCAAGACTTATGGCGAATTGCACGATGAACTGAAGCTGACCGGCGCGGGATTGATGGCGCGCGCGCTCGCGGCGCTGGAAGCAGGTCAAGTGTCCGAAACTCCACAACCGGCCGAAGGCGCGACTTACGCCAGGAAAATCGAAAATGCCGAAACCCGCATTGACTGGTCCCGGCCGGCACACGCACTCGATTGCCTGATCCGTGGCTTGAGTCCGCGGCCCGGCGCCTGGTTTGAATATCGCGGGGAGAGAATCAAAATCCTGTTTGCCGAACCGGTACAGGGCAGAGGCGCACCGGGAGAAGTGCTCGACGGCGCGATGATCGCCTGCGGCGAGGGCGCATTGAAACCGGTGTCGGTTCAGCGGGCGGGGCGGGGGAAAACCGATTGGGACAGTTTTCTGCGCGGATTTTCGCTTCAGCGCGGCGAGCGGCTGGGCTAGCGAGATGAAAATTGTGCAGATCAAATCCGCCTCCCCCTGGTGGGGAGGCACGCGAATTTTCGGCTCAGAAAATTCGCGGGTGGGGGGAACCATCATCGCCCACACCCCCACCCGAAATTTGCTGCGCAAATTTCGACCTCCCCACAAGGTGGAGGTAAAGTCACTCGTTCGATCCAGACCTGTTCCGTTCTGATGACGCGGTATCGGATCACTGTTGAGTATGACGGCAGCGGCTATGCCGGATGGCAGCGCCAGGACAACGGCCCGTCGATTCAGGCCGCGTTGGAGGAGGCAATCTTTCGTCTATCCGGCGAGCGCTGCACGGTCACCGGCGCGGGGCGCACCGATGCGGGTGTACATGCGCGCGGGCAGGTGGCGCATTTTGAGCTGACGCGCGAATTTCCGCCGCCCACGGTGCGCGACGCGCTGAATGCGCATTTGCGGCCGCAGCCGGTTGCAGTGCTGGATGCGGCGGTGGCTGCGCCGGATTTTCACGCGCGGTTTTCCGCGGTTGCGCGTGAGTATGAATATCGCCTGTTGTGCCGTCGCGCTCCGCCGGCGCTGGATGCCGGCAGGGTCTGGCATGTCGGACGCAGGCTTGATGCCGAGGCGATGCAGGCAGGAGCGCGCTTTCTCATCGGCCAGCACGATTTCACCACTTTTCGTGCCGCCGAGTGCCAGGCGAAATCACCGGTGAAAACGCTGGACGTGTTCGAGGTGCGGGCGCAGGGCAGCGAACTCATCTGCATCACGCGCGCCCGTTCATTCCTGCATCATCAGGTGCGCTCAATGGTGGGAACTCTGAAGCTCATCGGCGAAGGCAA
>JAGWSK010000215.1 GCA_028869355.1 Alphaproteobacteria bacterium
AAGCAGGGATATCCCTCCCTCGCGAGTCGCGGGCTGACCGGTCGCGGCATTGACATAATTGCGCAGCAGCGCCGTCGGCGCCCCGCTATACCCGATACCGCCCGGTGCGCTGCCGCACGTAAATCCGGCCGCGAACAAGGCTGCCGCAGCAGAACCGGCAGCCGGTTGCCCGTTGCTGGTACACTGGACGACAACAGTACCAGTCGTCCCGCCGGTGATGTTGAACGGCACGTCAACCGGGCTGAGGATTTCCGAGAATTCGCCTTCATTGGCGAAGCGGAACGAAGTGCCCCAACTGCCCCGGATGGTTACACCTGCCGCGTCATCCACCAGCCACGTGAAGGCCAATTTAGGATTGTTTGTCGAACCCGTAAGAAAGGGATTGCCAAGATAGGTGTCGTGGCGCCACGAAGGTTCGATATCGAGTCTGCGGACGAGCGGGATGTTGAAATTATCCCCGAACACGGGAATGTCGATCTGCGTAAAAGCCGCCCAGTTCTGAAACGGCTCGATATCCTGGGTTGGCGCGGTAGGTGGATTTCCGGGAGTGGCCTGATTGTTGAAATTGAAACCATCAACCCAGTTCAAGTCGTAAAGGCCGCCGACCGCCGCTTTCACCTGCCCGGCGGGAACATCAAACAACGGTCCGTCGAAGGTGCCGCCATATTCATCGATCGTGTATCGCACGCCCTGCGACCCCTCTGCGGTGATATATGCGAGCGTGGTGGGGGAATTGCACCGGAATGCCCGCGGGTCGCAGAACACATTCAAATAGGGGACATTTGCAGGTAACGTCACTCCTCCGACGGTATAGCCCAGTGCGACACTCGCCGCCGCTGTGCTGACGAAATGGCGGATATACTGGTCCTCTTCCAGGGTATGTGAACCATAGATTTTGCCGAACCAGTCAAACGGCAGGTCGAGATTGAAGCCGCCCATGAACCGGCCGGCAACTTCAAAAGCCGGGGTGACGGGAGGAAATTCCGCCGCGAGATCATAGGAGACCCGCAAGTTGTTGGGCGCGCCGGTGGGATAATAGGGGTTCGTCGTCGGAACGGTTATGCTGATCAGGGCATTTTGCGGACCCATGCCGCCAAATGCAGGAACTTTTTCCTCAACCCGGCGATCCATGTAATAGCCTTCAGCGAACACCGAAACATTCGGTAACAGCCTTTGGTCGAACGTCGCGACCACGGAATTTTTTTGCTGGGCGGCGAGCTCCCAACCCATCTTCAGCGGATCGACATAGTTGTTCGCCCCCGCATTGGCGGCATTTGCGGTCAGTGTCGCCCAATTCAATGTGGCAGCGCTGCCTGGCGCCAGCGGCCCCACGCCACCATTGAGTGACGCATTGAAATTCGCGCCGGTGCCCTTTGGAATGGACCAGCAATTCGTGCAGGTCGTCCCGGGAAGGCCGAGCGCAGCCGGGGCGGCGCTTGAACTGGGCGCCCCGACCGAAATCGTTCCCGGAATCGAGGCCGCGAGCAACACGGATCGGTCCTGCTCACCCCAAGGCGTATAGTTGACGGTATACAACGAGTGGATTTTTCCTGACAGGGCTTGTTCGTCAGTCCATTCGTAGGTCAGCGTAATATCGCCGCCATCCCACGTCCTGCCCCACAATTGCGACGCCTGAAATTGCGTACCGCCGCCATCGGTGGGCTGGGCCACATGCAGCAGCGTCACTGCGCCATCGAAACCGCGCTTGAGAACGACATTGATCACGCCGGCGATGGCGTCGGACCCATAGGTTGCCGATGCACCATCCACCAGGATGTCCACGCGATCGAGAGCGAGCGCCGGAATGATCGAGGGATCGATCGCGCAAAGCCCATCGGCCTGTGGCGGATGACGGATGCCGTCGACCATCAACAGTGAGCGTGGACCGGTCTGGTCGAGACCGCGGATATTCACCCGGGTTTCGCGCTCCTGATGCCCGCCGGAATTCACCGCCGAAGGACCCGGCGCGACATTGGCTTCCGGAACCGTGCGGAACAGATCACCGATGGTCGTATTGCCGGTTTCGGTGAAATCCTGCACCCCGAGATTGGTCACCGGCACACCGACGGCCGTGGTGCCATGGATCAGCGATCCTGTGATCAGGACCTGCTCCGGAACAGCTTCCGGACCGGCTTGGGCCATCTGGGCCTGGGCAACCTCCTGCGCCTGCGCCGCCAACACATTGGTCAACGTCAAAAGCGATACCGAACCCATCAGGGATGCAAAGCGCGTCGCCGGATTCATGTGGCCCTCCTCGCGTGCCGCAACGGCACTGGCTGTCTAGCTGATCGTCCAACTCCCTTTACGTATGGATTGCGACTCTACCGCCATGATCGCTGCACAAGGCTCGCAGCGACTCATGTGACTTTTGCCGTACACGGAATTTCTGTGCACCACACGTGGCGCGATGGAGGGGGCGAGCGGGGGCGGTAGCCAAAAAACGTCAGGCCCGCACCGCTCCGGGCTGTGCGTGCGGCGGCTCGCGCAGCAGACCGCAGAACTGTGCGGCCGCGGCTTGTCGCAGCCGCAGTCCTTTGCGCGAAACCGGTGAGACGACCCCCAATCCATGGCCGTCACTCCCTTTCGAGCCGGTCACTCTGCTCGCTTTCAGGTTGTACTGCAAGAAAATTACAATTTTTGTTGGCAGACCCACGCCAACCCGGGCAGTCATCCGCCTCGGGAAGGTCGGGGTGCCCATCGGGTAAGGCGGTGCGCGACGATTGCGCCGCCCACCGCGATCATCAGGTCACGGATGAATTCAATCCGGCATTGGATCGGAATTCGCCTCTCCCCTTGAGGGTTGAGGGCGTGAAGAAATCGCCGGAGGCGCCCGCATGCGGCGCGTTGCGCCGCAGCAATTCAAAAAAAGCGCCGCGAAGCGGTCGCGGGAGCCCGAACGGCGGCGCGCCCGCACTTGCGCCTGGTTTCAACCCTCCCCTTGGGGGAGGGTCGAAATCGCGCAGCGATTTCGGGGAGGGGATAGCGAGCGCAAGCGAGCGTGCGCTGCCGGGTGAGGGGAGCGTTGTGAGAAACATTGATGAGTAATCGCCCTGGCTGGGGCTGTAAGCCGCGACGGTGCAAGCACGTTCGTTTTGGTTTGCATCATTTCAGACTTCTCTTTCCCCCCGCGAGCACATCAGTGCGAAGCGTGGGGGAAAGTGGGCGCAGCGCACGCGATCGCGTGCGCGATTGGCGCCCGAAAGGGGGGCCTTTTCGGCAATTTCACTCTGACCAAATTCCGGGTCAGTTTTTGATGGCCGGATCGGCCCGGAA
>JAGWSK010000216.1 GCA_028869355.1 Alphaproteobacteria bacterium
CCCGCGATGGCAGCGCGGGCTACACTGAGATCATGGACAATGAGCGCGTGCGCGGATGGCGTCTGGTGCTGGAGCCGGGTGAGACGGCGGGCGAAATTACACAAGCGTCGCCCGGAATTCGTATCGTTGTTGCGGGCGGCGATATCGTGGAGCGTGTGCCCGGGCGGCCAGACCGTCCGATGCAGCCGCATACCGGCGAATTCTTCTGGCAGGACGCGCCGATCACCCGCGAAATCCGCAACACCGGAACAACCCGTGTCGAACTGGTCGAATTCGAACTGAAATAGAAGCTTAATTGGCACGCGGAGACGCAGAGCTGCGGAGACCCAGTGGCTGCTCCGCGGCTCCGCGTGAAAATGATTGATTCCTTACGCGGCGCTTCCGATCCAGTGTTACCATGCTCCCGTGGTCCAAAAACCGGACAACATCAGGAGGGACGGCGTCATGGAAAAGCTGATCAATGGCCTCATCGGACAGTATGAGAAAGGCGCGCTTTCGCGGCGCGAACTGGTGGGGACGCTCGCCGCGCTGAGCGTGGCGGGAAGCAGCGCATTTGCCGCCGGGACGGGCTTTCAAAGCGCAGGCATCAACCACGTCTCGATCACCGCGAGCGATCTGCAACGATCGGTCGATTTCTATTCGCGCGCGTTCAGCCTGACGCGTCAGCCGCGCAACGCGGCGAATCTGGTGCAGCTCAACGTCGGCACGAATGCGCATCTTTCGATCCGGCAGGGCGCCAACCCGCGCTTCGATCACTTCGCCATCGGAATCCAAAACTTCAACAAGGACCGCGTCATGGCGGATTTGAAAGCGCGTGGCGCAACGCCCATCGACGGTGGCGCCGGAGCCGGGCTGCATGTCGCGGATCCGGATGGTCTCCTGGTTCAGTTGATCGCCAACGGCGGCGCCGGCTAACCGAATCGCCCGATCCAACCGCTACCCACTTAAGCTGAATACGCTTTACCGCTCATCGCGGAAAACCGCCTTCGGAATCATTCCGTGTACGCCGACAGTGCCGTCCACCACCTGGGTCACGTGGTAATCGACCGCGACGCTGGCGATCTCATAGGCTTCCTCGCGCGACAGTTTCGGAAAGCGCTGGGTGATGAAGCTGATGGTCTCGCGCACCGCGGTTTTCATCGCCTCATCCAGTTTGGGATTTAAGCCCATGACGATCCAGTGCGTCGGCGTCTCGGCACGCGGCCAGACCAGCCTCATATCTTTGTGGACGATGAACTGAAACCGTCCGCGCAAATTGGTTTCGACCGCCGAAAGATCGACTTCGCCATCGCCTTGTGCGCCGTGCCCGTCGCCGGCCGAAAACAGCGCGCCCGGCACATGCACCGGCAGATAGAGAGTCGAACCTGCGCCGAGTTCCTTGTTGTCCATATTCCCGGCATGCACGCCGGGCGGGCCGCTGCTGATGCGGCCCATCACCACCGGCGGCGCAACGCCCATGGTGCCAAAAAACGGATGGTCGAGCGGTATGATCACGCCGGGCGCCACTGTCGCCGTGCGATTGCGCCGGTCAATCGGGATGATGCGCTGCCAGAAGGCCGTGAAGTCATCGGGCAAAGCGCCGGTGAAGGGGCGCTGGCGGTTGTAACCGTAGTCGGTCGCGAGTTCGATCCGCAAAATCCGCACTTCCAGCACATCGCCGGGCATCGCACCCCGGACGAATATCGGCCCGGTGAGGATATGCGGTCCGGGACCGCGGTCCTTCACGCTGCGGTAGATGTCACGCACATATTGCGGCACGGCGCTGGGCGGCACGACGCCGGATGCGTCCACCGCTTCGGGTTCGATCTGGGTCGCGGCTTCCAGATTGACGATATCGCCGGAATTGATGGTCATCGCCGGTTTGTTGGCGGCATTGAAATTGCCGATATTCACCGTGGCAGGCGTTGGCGCCAGCGTGTATTCGGCGGCCAATGCAGAGTCGGTCGCGGTCGTGATCACCAGCATCGCAGCACAGGAGACGGCAAACAGATTGAGCCGCATTGGAAACCTCATGAGTGTTCAAACAGGACAATTTTGTAGGGCCGAATATCATCGGCGATGATATCCGTCAGGACAGGACGAAATTCTCTGGTGAGGATATTCTCCCAAAAATCCGCTTCTCCATCTGCCGGGCCGACCATTGCAATTATTCCGTGCGGCGCAAGGAGACGCTGCAGTTGCGTGCAAACCGTGTGCGCGCGCGGTTTTTCGATGTAGTAGAGAATCTCGGCGCAGACGATCACATCAAAAGCAGTATCGAGCTTGAGCGACTGCAGGTCTGAGCGGATGAATCGGATATTGCTCGCGCCGCGGCAATACTCTGCGGCACGGGCAATCGCCTCATCGGAGAAGTCGGTCGCGACCACTTCGCTAAAATGCTCCACCAGCCTTGCGGTGAAGCTGCCGATGCTGCAGCCGATTTCAAGGACGCGTTCTGAGCGTCTCCTCTGTTCGAGAATTTTATCGAGCGTTCGCCGGTATTTTTCCCGTTCATAGGCGCTGCTGCGCATGTCCCACGGATCGGATTTTTCCAGATACAGCCGCTCAAATTCGAAGCGGCTATCCCCCGTTTTGAACCATCGATTCATCTGGTTCAGCAGCGCGTAACGCAGCGCTCTGGGCGGCAACTCTCGGGCCAATACCCGGCCGACCAATCTGGGCGCGCCAATCACTTTCCGAAACGAAATATGCTCAATGTAGCGGATCCAATCCGGCAGCGCGGACGATTTTTGCGCCTTCCGGACTGATAATGGCCTGCAACAATGCGCGCGCATCGCCGGGATTGGACGCATTCGCCCCGACACCTCCGGCAAATGTCGCCGGGTCCTGAAGCGAAGGATCGATCAGTCCCACCAGTTTGACGCCCTTGATCGGCAGGACTTCGCTGGCAAATGCGACCGCGATATCCGCATCGCCGGCACCGACCTTCTCTACCGCTGCCGCACCAGTTGGCCCGTACACGGATTTCTTCGCGGCATCATCGGCAATGCCGAGGCGCTCAAACACATGGACGATTCCGGCGCCCGCCTGACCGCCGGTTTTGGGATCGATATAGGCGATGCGGTGCGCCGAGCTCAGCGTGCGTTTCAACGCGGCCTGGCTCGAAATATCGGGCGCGGGAGCGTCGCTTTTCACCGCAATCCCGAGGACTGCGCGCGACAATTCGATTCCCGAACCCGCAACAACCAGATGTTCCTTTTCCAGCGCGGCCAGACCCGCCGAGGTCATTTCCACCAGATCGGGCTTTTCGCCCTTGTGGATCCGGTCGGTGATCGTGCCGGTCGTGCCGACGACGAAGTTCAGCGTGTCGCCGTGTTGTTTGGCGAAATCCCCGGCGATCTGCTGAATCGCATGCGCCATGGCGCCGCTGACATAGACATTGAGCTGCGCCGCCTGCGCGGAGAACGGCAAAAACACCG
>JAGWSK010000217.1 GCA_028869355.1 Alphaproteobacteria bacterium
GGGATTCGTAATGATCCGATGCCGCCGAATCGACATGCTCAGGGCAGATGGAAGTTTGGCTCCCAATAACACCGACTGGCTGCCCGCCTGACGGTTAAATTCTGATCTTAAGGTCGGGTTGGTCAATATCGCCGGATCGGCGATATTTGCGCGGCGTCCGTTTAGCGTTCAAGAGCGACGGTTCCAGACTACATGGCGCAGGCAAGCCAGCCGTCACGCTGGCCGATCCAGACTGACTCACCACGTCTCTTATCGGCCTATTGACATAGGAATATGCTGCGCCCTATAAGAACAGAAAAGGAACATACAGGAGGCAGTCATGAATGATTTAACCGAAACTTCCGAGGGCGCAGCACGCGCAGGCTCGCCACCGCAGATGGCGCCGAAAATGACCGTGGCCGAAGCCGAAGCCGAACTCGAACGCTTGGCCGGGCTCTCCAAATATGCCTTTGAGTGCGAGGAAGAAGTTGCCGCAAAGCGCCTGAAAATGCATGCCATCGATCTGAATGGCATGGTTCACGGAATTCAGGAAGATTGGAAGAAAAGCGGCAACGGATGGCGCATTGCGGGCACGACTGCAGCGTCGCGAAGCCCCGATGCAGGAATAGTCCGCAAATGGCCCGATCCGGTCAGTGCCGCGGACCTGCTTCCGCAGCTCGTCGCCGCGATTCACCGCCACGTCGTCATCTCCGACGATGCCGCTCTTACCGTTGCCCTCTGGATCATGCATTGCCATGCGCTTGATGCGTTCGAAACCAGTCCGCGCCTGGTCATCACGTCCGGCGAACCGGCGAGCGGCAAAAGCACGCTGCTCGATCTGCTGGGCCAGACAGTCCCGCGCCCGCTGACATTCTCCACCGCGACGGCAGCGGCGCTGGTGAAGGGAATGGTGGAAAAGCCGGTGCTGCTGATCGACGACGGCGGCGCCGTGTTGGCATCGGGCGCCGAGCTGAGAAACATCCTGCGCGCCGGCCAGCGGCGGAATGCGGCGCGGATGTTGCGCCTCGAGAAAGGGCAGACCGCTGGCGTATCCGTCTGGGCCCCCGCGGCGCTCTGTGTCACCGGCCGGATGCCTCCCGCGCTCACCGGGCTGAGCATCCAAATCCCCCTCCAGCGCGCCGCACCCGCGGAAGCCGCCTTGCGGCTGCGATCGGCCGGCAACAACGTGCTTGCCGAACTGTCACGCATGGCCGCGCGTTGGGCGAGCGATCACACCCAATCGCTCCGCCGGGCCGAGCACGCCGTCGAATTCGCCGAAGATGAAAACTGGACGCCGCTCACCATCATCGCCCAAAGCGCCGGCGAGGAATGGCAACAGCGCGCCCGCGCCGCGATGCTGGCATTGCGCGCCGAAGCGGCGCCTTCAGCGCTCGAAATTCTGCTTGCCGATATCCGGACCAGCCTTAAGCGCCGCGAGATCGGTCAGCCCGCAATATGGATCGAGCCTGGCAGGGCGATCATCGATCGCGACCGCATACGTTCGGCCGATCTCGCCCGCCTCTTGAGCGAAATCGAAGGCGGCCCATGGCACGAATGGGGCCAGGCGAAACAGCCCCTGACCGCGCATGCGCTCGCCAAGCTCCTTGGGCCCCTGCGCATCCGTCCCGCAACCCTGCGCTTTCATACCAGTAATTCCATCGGCGCGCCGCAGGAGCTGATCGAGAAAGGTTATCTCCACGCCCAGTTCACCGATGCATTCGCGCGTTATCTGCCGGAATTGCCCACGGAAGTCACAGCGCCATGAACGTAACTTTTGCCGTTACGGTTGCAAACCGGCAAAACCCCAGCAATTCCCTGGATTGTAACTTTGTAACGGTTGCGCTGGAGAAATGGCCCGGGATCACTCCAGAGCCGCGCGGATGCGTTCGGCAAATGCCTGCAGCTTTTCCGGCTTTTCCATCTCGCGCGCATGCGGCCGGAAATCGGCCCCGGCGCTGCGCGGAATGATGTGGAAATGGACGTGAAATACGCTTTGCCCCGCCGCCGCGCCGTTCAGCTGCGCAACCATGATGCCGGGCGCGTTCATTCCCTTTTTCACCGCTCGCGCGATTCTTTGCGTCGTCGCGATCAGCGCCGCCGCGCCTTCCGGCGACAGCGCGAAAAAATCCTCCGCTTCTTCTTTCGGGATCACCAGCGCGTGGCCGTCGGCCTGCGGCATCACATCCATGAACGCCAGTGTCTTGCCGTCCTCATACAGCCGCACACAGGGAATTTCGCCGCGCAGGATCCTCGCAAAGATGTTGTTCCGGTCATAAGCCATGATCCGTGTACCCTCTATTGCTGGAGTTTGCGGAACGGCGAGCGTCCCTTCAGCACTTCCATATGGTCTGCGACTTCCGCGCGTTCATCCTCCAGATATTCCGCCACGGCCTGCCGCAAGCCGGAATGGGCAATGTAATGCGCCGACCAGGTCGATTGCGGCAGGTAACCCCGAAGCAGTTTGTGCGAACCCTGTGCGCCCGCCTCGACCCGCTTCAGCCCGCGCGCGATCGCAAAATCGATGGCCTGATAATAGCAGGTCTCGAAATGGAGGAACGGAACATATTCGGTGCAGCCCCAGTTGCGGCCGTAGAGAACGTCGCCGTCGAAGAAATTCAGCGCGCCCGCGATATAGCGCGAGCCGTGCCGCGCCATCACCAGCCAGATTTGATCTGCCATGGATTGCCCGATCAGGCTGAAAAACCGCCGCGTCAGATAGGGCGGATTCCATTTCTGGTTCCCGGTCGCGACGTAACATTCAAAAAATTCATCCCACACAGCCTCGGTCAGGTCGCGCCCGGAGAGCCAGTCGAACCTGATTCCTGCGGCGACAACACTGCCACGCTCTTTGCGAAGATTCTTTCGCTTTGCGGACGCCAGTTCACCAAGGAAATCGTCGAACGAAGCGTAGCTCCGGTTGTCCCAATGGAACTGTCTGTCGGTGCGGCGCAAATAGCCTTCCGCACCCGCAATCTCCCATTCGCTCTCAGTCATGAAGGTGACGTGAAGCGAGGATGCGCCCAGCTCCTCGACCGCCCGCTCGCCGGCCTTGAGCAGCAACCGCGAAGTTTCGCCGGTATCTTCACCCGCCGCGATCAGCAATTTGCGCCCGGTCACGGGCGTAAACGGCACGCTTGCCTGGAGCTTGGGATAATACCGGCCGCCGGCACGCGCGAAGGCTTCCGCCCAGCCATGATCAAAGACATATTCGCCATAGGAATGGGATTTGAGATAAAGCGGCAGCAGCCCGATCGGGACGTCGTCCCGCATCAACAGCAAATGCAGCGGCTTCCAACCGGTTTTTGCGGTCGCCGATCCGGATTCCTCCAGCGCCGCAAAGAAATCATGGCGGGTAAAAGGATAGGGCAGGGGCAGGCGGTCGGGATTGGCCAGATGGTTCCAGGCCCGTGCCCCGATCGCCTTCGCGCTGCCGCCAAATTTCGCCGTTACACTGATCACGCAGATTCGAACTTTCCGGCAATTGCGGGGCGCGCGAAATTGCCCAGTTTTCCCTGTCGGGGCCCCAAAATGCTTCCGCATTTTCCGCAGTCACTGCAAGAGGGCCATATCATTTTCTGCCCGAAGGCCATGCCATGACCGAACCCACAGACGCACTATCGCGTTACCCGGCCGAAAGCGGCTTTGCATGGCCGGCCGAATGGAAGGCGCACCGGCGCACCTGGATGTGCTGGCCTTCGCGCCTGGAATGTTTCGGCGATCCCGGCCGCTTCCTGCGCGGCAAACACGCGCTTGCGCATTTGGCTCGTACCGTCGCTGGTGTCGAACCCGTCACGCTCGCGGTGCGCGCGGAAGACGCGGCCGAAGCCCGGCTGGCGACTGCCGGAAAAGCAGAGATCGTCGAGATGCCGCTGGACGACGGTTGGGCCCGCGATATCGGACCGACATTTCTGCTGGGCAGCGAAAATGCGCTCGCGGGCGTGCAGTGGAACTTCAACGCCTGGGGACACAAATATCAGCCCTATGCCCATGATGCGATGTTTGCGCGCCACGTCATGCGTGCCATTGGCGCACGGGAATTTGCTGCGCCGTTGGTGTGTGAGGGCGGCGCACTGCATGGCGATGGCGAAGGCACGATATTGATCACCGAACAGTGCCTGTTGAACGCCAACCGCAATCCGGGACTGGCGCGCGCAGATATCGAAAAAATACTTGGCCTGTATCTCGGCGCGCGCAAGGTGATCTGGCTGCAGGGACGTTTTTCAGACCTTGAGACCGACGGCCATATCGACAATATCGCCTGTTTTGCCGCACCCGGACGGGTGATCCTGGGCATGCCGGATTTACGCGAGCATCCGGATTGGGAGCCGGTGCAGGACGCCATGCGTACACTGAGCAATTCGCGTGATGCCCGGGGCCGCCGCCTGGAAATTATTCCGCTGCCGCAGCCGGGACAGCGGCGTCTGTCGTGGTCGGGCCAGTTGCTGCAGGCAAGCTATGTGAATTTTTATCTCGCGAACAGGGCAGTAATCATGCCGGCATTTGATGATCCGCACGACGACAACGCCCGCGATCTTGCCGGCAGCCTGTTTCCCGATCGCAAAGTCCTTCAGATCAATGCATTGGACCTTGTGCAGGGCGGAGGCGGAATTCATTGCATGACCCAGCAGGAGCCCGCACCGTGAGCAGGACGACAACAGTCGCGGCAACCCAATTCGCGATGTCATGGGACCGTGCCGCCAATATTGCAAAAGCGAAGGACCTCGTGCGCCAGGCGGTGGCTCGCGGCGCCCAGGTCGTGCTGCTGCCCGAGTTGTTTGAAACACCCT
Organism: Alphaproteobacteria bacterium; assembly: GCA_028869355.1. Taxonomy (GTDB): domain Bacteria; phylum Pseudomonadota; class Alphaproteobacteria; order Micropepsales; family Micropepsaceae; genus CAIYRG01. The sequence goes on from JAGWSK010000217.1 coordinate 4,767, forward strand.
ATTTCTGCCAGGACCAGTCGGCCGCTCACCTCGCTCTGGCCCAGGCATTTGAGGCCAATCCGCTGATTGCGGAATTCTCTGCGCTGGCCGGCGAATTACGCGTGATCCTGCCGCTCAGCTTCTTCGAGCGGGCGCACAACACCTATTATAATTCGCTGGCGATGATCGATGATGCCGGCCAGGTGCTCGGCCGCTATCGCAAATCGCATATCCCCGACGGTCCCGGATATCAGGAAAAATTCTATTTCCACCCCGGCGATACCGGTTTCAAATGCTGGACCACACGCGCCGGCAATCTCGGTGCGGCGATTTGCTGGGATCAGTGGTTTCCCGAGGCAGCGCGGATCATGGCGCTGATGGGTGCGGAAATCCTGTTCTATCCGACAGCCATCGGCAGTGAACCGCCTCCTGCGCCGCCGGTTGACTCGCGCGACCACTGGCGCCGCGTCATGCAGGGCCATGCCGCCGCCAATTACGTGCCTGTCGTCGCATCCAATCGTGTCGGGGTGGAGAAGGGAAGTGCAGGCGAACTCAGGTTTTACGGCTCCTCCTTTATTGCCGGGCCGCAGGGCGAAATCGTCGCCGAACTGGGGCGTGACGAGGAGGGCGTGATTACCGCCAGTTTCGATCTTGGTGAAATCGCCGTGTTGCGGGGTTCCTGGGGTCTGTTTCGTGACCGCCGGCCTGACCTTTATAAGGCGATATTAACCGCAGATGGTGAAGAATAGCTGAATACTGTCAATCCGGCGTTAAGTTTTACCGGCTAGTTTGCGGCCTTTGGCGACATCGAGGGTGGTATGGACGTCGCGACGAAGACCGTTCTGGTAGTCGAGGACAACGAGCTCAATATGAAGCTCTTCCACGATTTGCTGGATGCACATGGTTACCGTATCCTTCAGACGCGGGACGGGATGGAGGCGCTTGATATCGCGCGCAAACATCGTCCCGACCTTATTTTGATGGACATCCAGCTTCCTGAAGTGTCTGGACTGGAAGTCACCAAGTGGCTGAAACAGGATGAGAAATTGCGTTCCATTCCGGTCGTGGCGGTGACCGCCTTCGCGATGAAGGGGGATGCCGAACTGATGCAGCAGGGTGGCTGCGAAGGATATCTGTCCAAACCCATCTCCATCGCCTGTTTCCTCGAAACGGTGCGGCGCTTCGTGGGTTGAGGACGCGGCAATGACAGCTCGCGTCCTTGTGGTTGACGACATTCCCGCGAATGTAAGGCTGCTGGAAGCCAAACTGTCGGCTGAATATTTCCATGTCCAGACCGCTTCCGGCGGGCCGGAGGCGTTGGCCAAAATCCATGACGAACCTCCCGACATCGTGCTGCTGGATGTCATGATGCCGGAGATGGATGGTTTTGAAGTCTGCCGGCGAATGAAACAGGATCCGGCTTGCGCTCATGTTCCGGTCGTGATGGTCACCGCATTGGATCAGCCTTCGGACCGCATCAAGGGCCTTGATGCGGGCGCGGATGATTTTCTGACAAAGCCGGTTGACGATCTGTCGATGTTCGCCCGCGTGCGCTCACTCGTACGTATGAAGAGCATGTTCGAGGAACTGCGCATGCGTGAGGAGACCCGGCAGAATCTGGGCCTCTCCGACGCAGCCCTCGCCGTCGAACCCGATCCCACCGGCGCAATTCTGTTTGTCGATGACCGGCCGGACCTCCAGGTTTGGATCGATACCCTTGCCAACCTGGGCAATGAGGTGACCGGGATCAGTGATTTTGACGCCGCACTGAGGCATACGGATGGACCGTCCTACGACGCGGTCATTGTCAGCATTTCTTCACAGCTATTCGACGGTCTGCGGCTGGTTTCCGAATTCCGCGCCAATCCCTCACTGCGCAATACGCCTGTCATCGTCCTTGCGGCCGCAGGCGAACATCGCAAACTTGCGCAGGCGCTCGATCTCGGCGCCAATGACTACCTGCGTCTGCCGCTGGACCGAAGCGAGTTTATCGTCCGCGTCAAAACCCAATTGCGCAAAAAGCGCTATACCGATCTACTGCGGCAGAACGTCCGGCGCGGCATGGAAATGGCGCTGAGGGATCACCTCACCGGTCTGTTCAATCGGCGCTATATGTCGCAGCACCTCGAAACACTGCTCAAATGTGCTTCTGCGGCAAAGCCGATCTCGCTGCTGATCGTAGACATCGATTATTTTAATCAGGTCAATAACACCTATGGCCACCTCGCGGGCGACGATGTCCTGCGCCAGTTCGCCGACAGGCTCGTCGAAAACATCCGCGGAGTCGATCTCGCGTGCCGCTATGGTGGCGAAGAATTCGTAGTGGTTTTGTCCGATACCGCCCCCGACGTCGCCTGCCTTGTTGGCGAAAGGCTGCGCCGGGCAGTGGAGAAGACGACATTTCCGGTCGAACAGGCTTCCGCGCGGGTTCCTGTCACCGTGAGTATCGGGGTGGCGACTTCAGCCGGCGGCGATGACAGTTCGTCCGCGCTGTTGCGCCGGGCCGATCAGGCCCTTTATCGCGCCAAGCGCGAGGGCCGCAACCGCGTGATCGCACAAGCAGCGTAGAGAGCCTCACGCGGAGGAGCGGAGAAAGCTGAGCGCCGCGGCGGCGGCCAAAGTCACTCCGTCACGGGTGCGGAGATCTGGTTCCCGGCCCCAACCACTCGAAGGGTTTTCACCTCTGGCGGCAGCGAATCGATTCGCAGCTGAGCATTGACCATTTGCGGCATTTGATCCGCGGATGTCTGCTCAGGCGAGGTGGCGACGAAATTGTAAACTCTGAGCGATGGATCGGTGGCCGCAGCGGTGTCTGCTACGAGACGCGGATTGGTCCAGCCACCCGAGGGGATCGTTCCCGTGACGTCTATGATCAAGGCGGTTGGAGAATCCGGGGCTCGGTTGACCATGACACTATCAACGGATGAAACGGGAAGTTCCGTCCGCGGAGGGATCGGCGGTGGCTGTGGAGCGGGAGGTGGCGGAGGCGCAGCAGGTTCCGCAGCCGCCGGTGCCGGCACGGGCGCCGATTGGGGTTGGGGCGGAGAAGAGTTTTGGTTGCAGCCGGTGATGACAGCAGACGCCGCCATCACGGCCAAGAGCCGGCAGACAAACGATCTCATGCGGCGAAGTTCCTTCACCGGAACTAAATCGCTATAAGCAACCGCCCCGGCGGGATCAACTCCGCCGGGGCATCGACGAAACCGGATTAAGGCGCCGGTGCCGGCGCCGGTGCGCCGCCCGCACCACCGGTTCCATTGTCTGGCGCCGGGGCGCCCGGTGCAGGAGCGCCGGGTGCCCCCGGTTCCGCTGGCGCGCCGGGTGCGCCGGCGGCGGGAGCTTCCGTCCCCGGAGCGCCTGGAGCACCTGGCGCTCCGGGAGCCGGCGTGGCGGCAGGCGCGGTGGCGTTATTCTCCGGGCCCGGCGCTGGGGCGTTCTGGTTGCAGCCCGCCAAAACCA
>JAGWSK010000218.1 GCA_028869355.1 Alphaproteobacteria bacterium
AGCAACTGCATGTTCGGTTCGACGCGGCGATAGAGCGGCATCGCGATGGTCCACGGCCGGGTATAGACCTTCGGATCAGTGATCGTCGCTTCGTAGGAGATGATGTCCGGCGAGAGCAGCTTGAACCGTTCAGTCACGTGCAACGCGTCGCTGTGGTAGTCACCGGCACGGTCGAACCAGGAACGGTCGTTGAAATTGCTGACATCGACGACCAGCGTGTCGCCCTCCCAATGGCCGACCGAATGGCCCATCCAGGTGTCGTCGGGCGGCGGCGCCACCTTGTCGAGATTAATCGTGCGCGCGCTGTTGGAGAATTCATAGGCGACATGGATCTTGTTGGTGCTCTGCGTAATCTCGAACGGATAGGGCATGTACATGGCGCGCGGAATGCCGGGCAGATAGCATTTGACCTCGGGATCGCGATCGATCCAGTGATCCGCATTTTCGTTCTTCTGTGCCAGCGCCTCCTGACGGTAGGGAATCTGCCCGTCGCCCTGAATCACGCCAAGCGATCCGGGCACGGCGCCTGCCGCGCCAAGCGCGAGAACCGGAGCCGCGGGCACGCGCGCATACTCATAGGGATAAATGCCTTGCTGGGTTACCGCGGCAGGAAGCGCTGCGTGGGCGCGCAAGTCCCAATTCGCCTCGTTGTTGGCCTGCCAGATGCCGCTGAAATTGGGATGTCCTTCAATGAGCGCGGGAGGCCTTTGCGGTCCCTGCGCCGATGCCGGCGGCGCCGCCGTGGTCAGCCGCGCGGTGACAGATGGCCCGACCGCAGCGCCGGCCGCACCCGCGGCAAGCGCTACGACCACCAATAAACCCATATACTGTCCACGCATTACATTTCCCTCCAGACTCTCCCGAATGCATCACTTCCAGTCAGCAGCCCTCGTCTATTGCAATGGATCGTCCTCAACGCCGACGAAATCGGTGGCGATGTCCCGCGTCACCGGATCCGGCCCCTTGCCCTCGGCAAACGCTTTCTCCTGCGTGCGCTGGCCGCGCATCAAACCCGGCAAACCGTAATTTCCCTCGATGCAGCGCGGCTCGTAATAGATTCGGTTGTCCTGATTGCTCTGCCTGGTGAATTCCTGTGTCACAGTCCAGGGCCGCGTCCACACCGTCGGGTCTTCGATCGTGACCTTATATTCGAGTGTATTCGGTCCTGTCCGGGTCCAGCGCTCGATCAGGTGCAGGTTCTCACGCGCGCCCATGAAATCGGTCTTGGGCGAGAAATTGGTGACGTCGACCACCAGCGAATTGCCGTCCCAGCGGCCGCGGGAATCCCCGAACCATTGCCGAATTGAGGCGGGGAGATGTGGACTGCCATTCATCACGATATTTCGCTGCCAACCCTGGCCCTGCCCAACGTCGTAGAACATCGTGATGCCGCCTGCCGTCTGCACGATGCGGCGGAAACTTCCCGCATTGGCGCCAAATTCCGGCAGGCCCAGCGTCAGGCAGCGGTCGGGCAGCGCGCCATCCTCCGGGCCGTTGAACCGGTTCATGCGTGCGGTGTTGTAGCGGGGTGGAAGTTCAGTGCGGCGCGCCGACGGCTTCGGGTCATATCTGCCGCCCTTACAGGCGATGGAATTGTTTTTGCAGGTCTCTGTCGATTGCAGCAGCGCCAGACGAAATTCCCGATCCTCCGCCGCGGCTTTTTGCGCCCTTTCCGTCAGCGGCGGACGCCGACCATTGGGTGGATCGCTAATCATCGAGGTGCGGCTGCCCGTGCGTTTCATGGACGCGAACTGGCCGTTATAGGCACCGGCGACATCGAGTTCGGTGCCGCGCTGGACCCGCCGTTCGCGCCCGAGCAATTCCGCGCGCTCTTTGTCCAGTTCGGTGCGCTGCGCGTCACTGAAAAATTCCTGGTTGGCATATTTGGCCGGACGTTGGAGCGGCGTCGCCGTTTCGTCGGTCCAGATTCCTTCCAGATCGGGATCACCCCAGGGTGTTTTCAACGCCGGCTCCGCGGCGTCCGCCGGTGCGCGCACCGATGAAGTCAGGACCGCGGTGCCACCGGCCGCAATGGCCGCGAAAACCAGAATGCGTACAGAGCCCCGCCGGTTCACTCGCCGCCTCCCTGGAGCGGATCGTCGCCACCAAATCCTGACGCTTGATCCTCGGTCAGCGGATCGGGACCCTTGCCTTTGGCGAATGCTTCGTCTTCCAGCCGCGCATTGCGCATGATGGTGGGAAATCCGTAATCGCCTTCCCAGCAGCGTGGCTCGTAATAAATGCGGTTCTCTTCATCGCTTTGTTGCGTGAATTCCTGCCGTGCAGTCCACGGCCGGGTCCAAACCGTCGGGTCTTCGACGGTCACTTCATAGGACAGCGTCTTCGGGCCGGTGCGCGTCCAGCGCTCGATCAGGTGCAGATTTTCGCGCGAACCGCGATAATCCGTCTCCGGACTAAAATTGGTGATGTCGATGACCAGCGTATTGCCTTGCCAGTGTCCGCGCGAATCGCCGAACCATTGCCGGATGGAGGCGGGCAGATGTGGGCTGCCGTTCATGACGATGTTGCGCTGCCAGCCCTGACCCTGCCCGACATCGTAATACATCGTAATACCGCCGCGTGTTTGAACGATGCGCCGGAAGCTGCCGCCATTTAAGCTGCCGAATTCAGGCAGTCCGCCGGTGAGGCAGCGGTCGGCGAGCGCGCCATCTTCCGGATTGTCATGCCGGTTCATGCGCGCCGTATTGTAGCGCGGCGGAAGTTCGTTGCGTCGCGCTGTCGGCTTCGGATCGTATTTGCCGCCACGGCAACCGGGAAGCTGCTGCTTGCAGGTTACCGTCGCCTGCATCAGCGCGAGGCGGAATGCGCGATCTGCGGCGAGAGTCTTCTGTACTTCCGGCGTCGTCGGTGGCAGCCGGCCATCCTTCGGATCGACGACGAGCGATGTCCGAACGCCGGTATGTTTGATCGACGAAAATTCCGCGTTGTAGGCGCCAAGCACATCCAGTTCGCTGCCCTTCGGACCGCGCCGGTCGCGCCCCAGCGCGGCCGCACGTTCCTTGTCGAGTTCGACGCGCTGTTCCGGCGTGAAGAATTCCTGGTTGGCGTATTTCGCCGGACGTTGCAGCGGCGTGTCGGTCTCGTCCGTCCAGATTCCCTGCAGATCAGGGTCACCCCAAGGCGTTTTCAG
>JAGWSK010000219.1 GCA_028869355.1 Alphaproteobacteria bacterium
GCCCGCCGATGGAATTGCGCGAGCAAACTGCCCGCCTGTTCTTCACCCGCGGGGCTTTCAAACCTATGCTCCTCGGCGGCGGCAATCTTCGCTGCCTGATCGAAAGAACGGAGGATTCCGGCGATATCGCGCATGGGGCTGGATTTTCGCCGGCGCGCTGGCAGCGGCTTCAGAGGTTCGCCTTCAAAATCGATAAAAACAAAATCGCTCCCCGGGACGAGAACCTGCCCGAGATGAAGATCGCCATGTATCCGGGTTTTGAGCAGACCTTCGCCCGCGGCATACATCCTTTGGACAAATCGCGCCGCCGATTCCGGGAATTCCAACAGGATTCCGGATATTTCGCTGAACTCCCAGTGCAAAGGCGCCGATGCGGAATCGATTATCGTCTGCACCGCATGTAGCTGCTGTGCCGCCGCGACTGACCATTCTTGAACGTCGGCCGTCGTGATGGCTTCAGGCGCAAAATCGCGGCTCTGAGATTCGCGCGCGAGGCAGGCATGCATTTCGGCCAGCCTTGCACCTAATCTCGCGGCAAAATTCTCATAAGCATCAAAGATTTGATTGCTTTCCGCAGCATCGGCACTGCGGTCGGAAAGCGCGCGCTTGAGGAAATCGGCTGTCCACGCGAAGGCATCGCCCTGATTTGGAATTTGGCCTAAGAACATCGCCAGCAGGGATTCATCGCCATCCGCCCTGCGCCGGGTGACCTCGCCCAGAAGCGCGGGTACAGCTGAAAATCCTGAATTTGCGAGATGACGAAGCATTTCCGGTTCGGGGTGCGGGCCGTTTTCAGGCACACGGACAAGTTTGATCGTCGCATGTTGACCGGCATGGACAAGACTATTGCTGAGGTCGCGGTCCACTCTGTGGATTTCACTTGCCTGCCACTCCAAACGGCGGAAGCCGGGCTCAGCCGAAAAAATCAATTCGCCTCCGTGCAAGGCAACCCGCGCATTACTCTCAAGCCAATCGAACCATTGCCTCAGGACCGCCGGGCTCGCCAGTGCATCGACGAGAAAGCCCACTCTCGAGCGCCTGCGGATCCTCGCCAGCGCAAACTTCTCCTCAGTCAAGCTGACGGGCTTGTCGTCCCACGCAATTGCCAGCGGTAGTGAATAGGTGGTCCGCTGGCCCGCCGCGCTGATCTCGATGTCGCTCAGCACAAATTCATATTCCGGCGCTGCCATAACGCCGGTAATTGTCGCATTTGCAACCGGGCTGCCCTTATTCCTGAACCAGCGACTCTGCTCGACATGCGGCGGAAGGATATCCCGTTCGAGCCGCTGCCGTTCGCGCGATTCGAACAGATCCCCAATACCATTGCGCAACACCAGCGTGTGATACTCAACGGTACCGGCGGACAACACGGTCCAGGGCGGTGGTTCGGCGGACGCGCTGAGCGAGAACCAGTAAAATCCGTATGGCGGCAGCGTCAGCAAATAGGCCAATTGGCCGACGGCCGGAAACGCACTGCCGCCCAGAAGCTCGACCGGTATTCGCCCGGCAAATTCCGTCAATTCCAGTTCAACCGCCTGCGCTGCCCGCGACAGATTCACGACGCAGAGAATTGACTCGCCTTCGTGCTCGCGAAGATAGGCCAGCACTTTGCGGTTGCGCGGGTGCAGAAACCGCAACGTGCCGCGTCCAAAAGCCTGGTGCCGGCCGCGCACCAGCAGCATGCGCTTCATCCACTGCAACAGCGAATGCGGGTTGCGCCACTGCGCTTCCACATTGACCGCTTCGTAACCGTAAATGGGATCCATGATGGCCGGCAGACTCAGCGCCGCGGGATCGGCGCGCGAGAATCCGCCATTGCGGTCCGGCGACCATTGCATGGGTGTACGCACGCCATCGCGATCACCGAGATGCAAATTGTCACCCATGCCGATCTCGTCGCCGTAGTAAATGATCGGAGTCCCGGGCATCGTGAGCAGCAGCCCGTTCATCAGTTCGATGCGGCGGCGGTCATTTTCCAGCAGCGGCGCCAGCCTGCGGCGAATCCCCAGATTCAGGCGTGCCCGGCGGTCGGCGGCGTAAAACTCCCACAGATAATCGCGCTCCCGATCGGTGACCATTTCGAGCGTCAACTCGTCGTGATTGCGCAGGAATACCGCCCACTGACATTCGGGAGGGATATCGGGCGTCTGACGCATGATGTCGGTGATCGGGAAGCGATCCTCCTGCGCGATCGCCATGTACATTCGCGGCATGAGTGGAAAATGGAAAAGCATCTGGCATTCGTCGCCATTGCCGAAATAGGCCTGAACATCCTCAGGCCACTGATTGGCCTCGGCCAACAGCATGCGGTCGGGATATCGGCCATTCAATTCGGACCTGAGCCGCTTCAGTATCGCATGCGTCTCCGGCAGGTTCTCGTTATTGGTGCCTTCGCGTTCCACGAGGTACGGGACCGCGTCGAGTCTCAGGCCATCGATGCCAAGATCGAGCCAATAGCGGACAATGCCGGACATGGCCGAATAAACCCGCGGATTATCATAATTCAGGTCCGGCTGATGTGAATAGAACCGGTGCCAGTAATATGCTCCGGCTTCATCATCCCAGGCCCAATTCGACTTTTCGACGTCGAGGAAAATAATCCGCGTTCCCGAGTAAACGCGGTCGCTGTTGGACCAGACGTAAAAATTGCGCGCCGCCGATCCCGCTTTTGCCCGCCGCGCCCGCTGGAACCACGGATGCTGGTCTGACGTGTGGTTCAGCACCAGTTCGGTGATAATGCGAATATTGCGCGCACGCGCCTCTTCGATGAACTTCCTGACATCACCCAGCGTGCCGTATTCCGGATGCACGCCTTTGTAATCGGCAATGTCGTAACCGTCGTCACGCCGTGGCGAAGGGTAAAATGGCATCAGCCAAAGCGCATTGATCCCCAGTTCGCAGAGATAATCCAGCTTCGAGATGAGTCCGCCGAAGTCCCCGATGCCATCATTATTGGAGTCGAAGAATGACTTGACATGCAGCTGATAAATGATCGCGTCCTTGTACCAGAGCGGATCGGATTCAGGCCGTTGACGCCCCACTATGAAACCTCGGCAGGACTGACGCGCCAGATCGCGTAAGGGGCGCCGGGATTGAGCCACATATGCTGTCGCTTGCCGTGCCAGATAAAGCTGCCGCCGCGGACAAGATCATGTGCGAGCAGCGCGCCCGAGTCGGGCAGACCCCATTCCCACAGCGGGATTTCAAAATCGGCTTCTTCCGGCGCGTGCGGATTGAGGCTGATCGCCACCAGGATTCTGTCGGCGCTGAAACGGGAATGGCGGCCGAAATAAATGATATTGTCATTGAGCGCATTATAGAAAGTCGTTCCCAGATGCGTCTGCAGCGCAGGTTCGGCGCGGCGCAACCGGTTCAGACGGGTGATCTCATCGTTGATATTTCCCGGCGCGTTCCAGTTCCGGCATTTTAGTTCATACTTTTCCGAGTCCAGGTATTCTTCATGATCGCGAAGAGGTGCCGCTTCGCACAGTTCAAATCCGGAATACATGCCCCAGGATCCGGACAAAGTTGCCGCCAGTGCCGCACGAATGACGAATCCCGGCCGGCCCGAGGTCTGCAAGAAATACGGATTGATATCCGGCGTGTTGACGAAAAAATTTGGACGGAAAAACCAGGCAATCGGCAGCGTGTTCAGTTCATTGATGTACGAAACCAGTTCATGCTTGCTGTTGCGCCAGGTAAAGTAAGTGTAGGACTGGGAGAAACCCAGCTTCGCCAGGTGGTACATCAGCTTCGGCCGCGTAAACGCTTCGGACAGGAAAAACACATCCGGATGATGCCTGCGAATATCCGACAGCAGCCAGCTCCAGAACGCAAAAGGCTTCGTGTGCGGATTATCGACCCGGAAAATCTTTACGCCGTTCCCGATCCAGAACAGAACGACTGAGCGCAGCGCCAGCCAAAGATCCGGGATGGAATCCTTCGCGTAGAAATCGACAGTGACGATGTCTTCGTATCTCTTTGGCGGGTTCTCGGCATATTTGATGGTCCCGTCGGGACGCCAGTCGAACCAACCGGGATGCTCCCTGAGCCAGGGATGGTCCAGTGAGCACTGCACCGCAAAGTCAAGCGCAATTTCCATACCGGAGTCATGTGCTGCCCGGACAAGGTCGAGGAATTCATCGAGCGTTCCCAATTCAGGATGCACCGCAGTGTGGCCGCCCACTTCCGATCCGATCGCGTAAGTGCTGCCGGGATCCTGATCTGACGCCACAAGGGCATTATTGCGGCCCTTTCGATTCGTGGTGCCGATCGGATGAATCGGGGTGAGGTACAGTACGTCGAAACCCAGTGCGGCAATGGCCGGGATTCGCGCCGCAACATCGCCAAACGTCCCATGCTTTCCGGCAACACCGGATTGGGAGCGGGGAAACAGCTCATACCAGCTTCCGAATCCCGCGGCGCGCCGCTCCGAGTCGATGCAATAGACCGTACTTAAAGCTTTGCGCTCGCGCAGGTCGGCCCGAAACATCGCCTCGATGGTCTGCGGCGCCAGCAGAATGGCGCCGCGCTCGGCCTCACGCGCCTCAGACAAAGCCGCGAGGATTTCCTCCAAAGCGTCGCGTACCGGTTTTTCCGCGCCATTGCCCCGGGCCTCAATCAGACTTCGCCCTTCCTCGATATCCAGTGTGATGTCGAGATCTGCCGCGCGTTTTTTCGCGAGATCATGCGCAAAGGTCCCGTAGATGTCCGGCCACGCCTCGATCGCAAACCGGTAGCGGCCAATCCGCTGCAACGGCAGTGGGGCCCTCCAGCGATCATTGCCGACGAGCGTCATTCTTGTGCGCCGCCAATGCCGCTCGTCGTCGGCACGAAACAGGAGTTCCGCCGCCAACACTCCATGTCCTTCGGCAACGAGATCCGCCTCGATCGGAATGACCTCACCGGCGGCCGCTTTGCTGGCATATTCGCCCTGATCCACCGCCGGCGTGACATTACCGATCCACACCCGGCTCTCCTGTGCGGCGGCTTGCGCCGATGTCGCCGGTGAGCGCGACGGCACAATGATTGGCTTTTCGCGCGCCGCACGGAACAGACGCGCCTCGCCCGGCGCAAGCTTTTCGCCGCCGGCACTGAATGGTTGAATGGGATCGAGTAACGACCATTCCCCCAGTGCCGCGGAGAAGCGCTCATCAAACGCCGCGTTGAGCATGTGATGCGGGTTGATGACGGCCAGCACTGCCGATTGAGATTCCGTCTCCGACAAGCTCTCGCTGCGCAACAATATAGTCAGGGGATCGCCAGGTCCGGTAAGGCTGCGCAACCTGCCCGCCGGAAGCGTTCGGGCCAGCTCATTCATCGCCTGCACGCAAGGCGAAAGGTCCATCCGTTCTCCCTCGCAATGGGCGGATTCGAACCCGAGCGGCATCATGACGCCTGCGCCGGTCATCGCAGCGACAGCAAGCCGGGCACGGCGCGATTCACAGGGTGCGGGCGGTTCGCATCCGGGCGATTCCACCAATGCAATCGCCGGCGCAATGCCCGATGCAGTCTCATGCTGTTCGACAAGCCAGGCATCCCGTCCGTTCCACCATGGCAGCGCAGACAGACTGTAGGGAAAACCGGCTCCCGAAAGGTCGAGGACCGCGTCTCGCGGCACCTGTGACGTGTCGGCGATAAAAAGCAATTCGTTCCCGCGAGCCGATTGCGTGCATTCCATCAACTCACGCCAGAGCCCGGCGGCCAGAATGTTCGGTTCAGCGATGCAGAAGCCGTCTGCCCCCAACGATGCCAGTTCGCCCAGGCGCTCCGCCCACCAGGCGACAAATGGTTCGGGATTTTGCCGCGGACGGGCAATCGCCCGGCCCTCGATCAGGTTGGGCAGCCTTGGATCGACAACTCTCCAGGACGCATCCGCCGTAAACGAAAAGAATTCCGGGTGTTTATTCACCAGCGGATGATCCAGCGGAAGGTCGCTGATATCGAGATTGAGCAGCAGACCCAGATTGGCGGCATCGCAGTCTTTGCGCAGGCTGCGAAGCGCTTCGTCGGTCCGCCCATTCTCGTAGGTCACTGCGACATGGCTGAATCCCAGCCCGGCGCATCGGGCGAGAATTTCACCCGCCTTTGCACGGTCGGATGCTTTCCCCGCGTAACAAATCCGAGGTGCCGTCACAGGCACAATTTATCCTTGGGAATTCGAACGGCAATAATCGGAAAGAAACTCCGTTTGCGGCGAAGGGTTCCCATGTCATTGCGGTTCCAGATACCGGCCCACGCTCCGTAAATCCTCGACAAGGCTGTCGTATTGCCGGTGCCGGTCCTCGCGCACCGGGATGCGCAGCAGCGAGGATGGGTGAACCGTAATGACAAGTTTCACGTCATCTTCGACCCTGAGGAGCTTGCCCCGAACCTTCTGAATCGTCGGCTTTTTTCCCATCAGACTGCGTGCCGCTGGGGCGCCCAGGGCGACGATCAGTTGGGGCCGGACGAGACGCCGTTCGAGGTCATTCCACCATTTGCACCGCTCGATTTCATGGCTGTCTGGCCGATTGTGGGAAAATCTTTCCCAATGCGAAGAAGGCGCGCCTCGACCTCGATTAACTCGGCGCGGAACTGCTGGAACGCAAAAAGGAAGTGATGGATGAGGAAGCGTAGAACGTTTCGCCGATCCCCGGAAAAAGAAAAACCGCAGGATTGCTCCCGCGGTTTTCGCTCGTTCACCGGCCGGTGATGGAGCGGAACAGGGTGACGCCGAGGATGAGGAAGATCACGAACAGCGCGATGAACAGGAAGAACAGGAACTTGGCAATTCCGATTGCCGCGCCTGCAACACCGGTAAAGCCAAGAATTCCCGCAATCACCCCAATGATCAGGAAGACAAAGGCCCAGTAAAGCATGATCCGATCCTTTGAAACCGCCGGTACTGACAACGTGGCGTTTTCGGGCCTGTTCCCCCTTACCAGTAGCGTTCCGCATTGTAATTAGGTGAAAGCCTCGGCGCGGACCGCGTGTTCGCCGTCGTCGCTGGTCAGGTCTTCCATGCGATATGCCGGCGCATTATCGAGGAGATCCCTTGCGACCGGGACAATATATCCGCCTCTGTCCGGATCATAATCGAGAATGGACCACGGAATCGGCCGGAACTTTTCGCCGACGCCAAGAACTCCACCCGAACCAAGCACCGCGAACATGATGTTATTCGACATCTTGTCGAGGACCACGTCCTCAACCGTTCCGATACGGTCGCCACTGGTGTTGTAGACTGGCGTGCCCCGAACTCTGGAAGCGAGAATGGCCGTCGTATGTCCGCTTGGCGTCGGCATGACTGTGACTCTCCTTCGGGTCCGCGTGGCGACAACCCCGATTGTCGCGAATCGTTCCTGGCGATCCGAAGGATTGGAAACCTTATGGCAACGCACAGGTTTTTGAATGGAACCTGAGAGAATCGCCGGACTCTTGTTCCCATTGCGCCGATGAATGCGATAAAGAAATCTCGGGGGTGGAGCGTCGCTAATGTGGCGCGCGAGGAGAACAGTGCCGGGACAAATCAAGGCGTTGATTCGCCGGGATTTCACGAACCGGCCACTGGACCCGCGGCCGGCGGGCTACCGGATCAAATAATGCGACTCGAAAACTGATGGAACGCATTCTCACCGATCACCCATTTGGCCTTGATTTTCCAGCGCCGCCGATTCGGGCGGAGATCAAGCACGAGTTAATCCGTAATCTGATCGAGCAGATGGGCCGCGATCCCGGCACGGCTTCGCCGCAGGACTGGTTTTACGCGCTCGCCTATTTTCTGCGCGGCCGGTTTTCATCGGCCCGCATCCGTACCTGGCGGCGCAACTCGCAATATGGCGCCAAATGGGTGTATTACCTGTCGCTCGAATTCCTGCCCGGCCGTCTGCTCAAAACCTGCCTGATGTCGCAGGGCGTCTATGAAGTTTGCCGGCAGGCGCTCGCCGATCTCAATGTCGATCTGGAAACGCTGTGGGATTTCGAAATCGAACCGGCACTGGGCAATGGCGGTTTGGGCCGTCTTGGCGCCTGCCTTCTCGAATCCATGGCGACACTCGGCTACGCCGGACTGGGTTACGGCATCCGCTATGAATACGGCATGTTCCGGCAGAAGATCGAGCGTGGCGAGCAGATCGAACATCCGGAAAACTGGCTGCGCAGTGTCAATCCGTGGGAATATGCACGGCCCAATATCGTCTATCCCATCCAGTTCAACGGACGCGTAACCCAGGTCAACAACTGGCGGGGTGAACTGCTTTGCCATTGGTCCGAGACGGACGACGTCATGGCCCGGGCCTATGATTTTCCGGTCATCGGCCTCGATGGCGAGACCGTAACGTCGATTCGGTTATGGTCTGCGACCGCAAGCTCGGATTTCAATCTCGCGTACTTCAACAGCGGCAACTATATCGACGCGGTGAAGGAAAAGAGCGAGACGGAAACCATCTCGAAAGTGCTGTATCCCAGCGACACCACCATGATGGGGCGTGAGCTCCGGCTGAAGCAGGAGTATTTCCTCGTCAGCGCGTCGATCCAGGACATTCTTGCCCGCTTCGAATCGAACTACGAAAATCTCGATCTGCTTCCGGAAAAGATCGCAATCCAGCTCAATGACACGCATCCGGTCCTTGCGATTCCGGAAATGATGCGGCTGCTTGTGGATGTTTACCGGCTGGATTGGGATCGCGCCTGGAATATCACCGTCCGGGTTTTCTCGTTCACCAACCATACGCTGCTGTCCGAAGCGCTGGAGTGCTGGCCGGTCAGCGTGATCGAAAACCTGCTGCCCCGTCATATGCAGATCATCTATGAGATCAATCATCGGATGCTGCGTGATGTGATTCACCGCTACCCCGGCGACATCGACCGGCTTCGCCGCATGTCATTGATCGAAGAAGCGCCAACCAAGCGGCTGCGCATGGCGCAACTCGCGATTGCGGGCAGTCACAAGGTCAACGGAGTGTCAAAGAGCCACACCGAGATCATGCGCAAGACGCTGTTCGCGGACTTCGACAAATTTTTTCCCGATCGCATCATTTCGCTCACCAACGGGATCACGCAGCGCAAGTGGCTCAACGAATCCAATACCTGGCTTGCGCAATTGATCAATTCCCGGATTTCATCGAAATGGCTGCGCGATCTGGAGCGCATGCAGGAACTTCTGGCCTTCGCGAATGACGACGAGTTCCTTACCGAATTTGCCGCAGTCAAGCGCATCAACAAGGAGCACCTGACACAGAAAATCAAGGACAGTACCGGTCATTCCATCGATCCGACCTCGATTTTCGATCTCCACATCAAGCGGATCCATGAATATAAGCGGCAGCTACTCAATTTGCTGCAATTGGTGGTGCGCTACAATCGTATCCGCCAGGAAAAGCCGGCCAACATCCAGCCCCGGACCGCGATCTTTGCCGGCAAGGCGGCGCCTGGCTATGCGATGGCCAAGCGCATTATCCAGCTGATCAATTATGTCGCCGATATTGTGAACAACGATCCGGCTGTCGAAGGACTGCTGAAAATCGTGTTCGTTCCCAATTACGATGTTCAAACGGCCGAAGATCTCATTCCCGCCGGTGACTTGTCGGAACAGATTTCCACTGCGGGAACCGAAGCTTCCGGCACAGGCAACATGAAATTTGCACTGAACGGCGCCCTGACCATCGCGACACATGACGGGGCGAATGACGAGATTGCCGACGCCGTGGGGCACGATAATATTTTCATGTTCGGCCACACTTATGAGCAGCTGACGATGCTGCGCGCCGAAGGTTATGATTCGCGGAAAATCTATCGGAGCAATGACGCGCTTAGGCAGGCGCTCGACATGATCCGCGGAGGTTATTTTTCACCGCAGAATCCCGATCTGTTTGCGCCCATTATCGATTCCCTGCTGAAGGGTGGCGACCATTATATGCTGCTGGCGGATTTCGACTCTTACATCAAATGCCAGGAACAGGTCGATGCAGTGTACCGCGATCTGAAGGAATGGAATCGCAAGGCAGTCCTCAACGTCGCCAATATTGGCGGCTTCTCGATCGATCGGCTGACCGATCAATATGCGGTCGAGATGTGGAGCAGCAAACCGGTACCACGGACCGTCTGATCAAATCTGAAGTAGAAGAACCAGGCTGCGTCCGCCGACCGCCCACTCTGTGCGCTGCGCTACGAGCGGGTCACCGCCATTGCGCGCCGATGTATCCAGCAACAATTGCCACGGCTTTTCAGCCGGCCCGGGCAAAGCGACAGTGCATTGTTCCGCTGCCGCATTGAGCGCGAGAAGGTATCGGCCAGCGCCGTCAACCGACGCAATGGCACAGGCGAGAAATTCGTTCTCAGGATTCCGCCACTGCTCAGATGTCATCTCATGTCCATCCGGAGTCAACCAGGTGATATCTTTCCATTTCCCGTCGGGCTCGGCAGCGCCCTGATAGAAGCGGGTACGCTGAAAAACCGCATGTTTGTGCCTTAGCGCGATCACGCGCTGAACAAATGAGAGGAATTCCCTGGCCTCGTCATTCAGGTTCCAGTTCAGCCAGCTGATCGCATTATCCTGGCAGTACGCGTTATTGTTTCCATGCTGAGTGCGCGAAAGTTCGTCGCCCGCGGATAGCATCGGCACACCGAGCGAGAAGAGCAAAGCCGCCAACAGATTGCGCTTCTGTTGAAAGCGCAGCGCGCGCACGGAGGCATCATTGCTTTCCCCCTCCACGCCGCAGTTCCAACTGTAATTTTCCGTGGTCCCATCGGCGTTGTTCTCGCCGTTCGCCCAATTGTGCCGTTGCGAGTAGCTGACCAGGTCCTGCAGCGTGAATCCGTCATGCGCGGTGATGAAATTCACCGATGTGAGCGGACTGCGCGTGGAAAATAAGTCAGTCGATCCGGTCAAACGAGTCGCGAGCTCGCCAATGGCGCCACGATCGCCACGCCAGAATCGGCGCATGCCGTCGCGGAATTTGTCATTCCACTCCAGGAATGGCGGAGGAAAACTGCCCAGCCGGTATCCTTCGCCCGTCGCATCCCACGGCTCGGCAATCAATTTGAGCTTTCCAAGCTCCGGATCTGCCA
>JAGWSK010000220.1 GCA_028869355.1 Alphaproteobacteria bacterium
CCGCCGAATGATGCCGGCCCCGCTTATTCGGCCGTCGCCGAAACCGTCATCGCCGGATTGCAGGAGCAAGTCGCGAATCACGTGGCTGCCGCGCATGGTCTTGTGCCGGGCGGAGCTGTGGCCGTGATTGCGTTGGGAAAGCTCGGCGGGCGTGAAATGACAGCCACATCGGATCTGGATCTGGTTTTCATTTACACGCACGATCCGTCGGCAACCGTGTCGACGGGAGGTGACAAACCGCTTCCGGTCAGCAGCTATTTCGGAAGATATGCGCAGCGCTTCATCGCCGCCTTAACCGCGCTCACCGCGGAAGGGCGCCTGTATGAAGTTGACATGCGGCTGCGCCCGTCGGGCAATCAGGGGCCGGTCGCGGTGAGTCTGGACCGATTCATCGCGTATCACCGGGAAAATGCCTGGACCTGGGAAAAAATGGCGCTGACGCGTGCGCGGGTTGTGGCCGGTCCGGACTCCATGCGGACGCGCACAAGCGAAGCCATCGCGTCGCTGCTTTCACTGCCCCTCGATCCGCCGCGAATCCGCGCAGATGCCGTTTCGATGCGGCAAAGGCTGGAGGCGCAGTTTCCTGCGCGGTCGGCCTGGGACCTGAAATTCGCTGCCGGTGGGCTGGTGGATATCGAGTTCTGCATTCAGGTCCTGCAGCTCTGCCATTCGGACAGGCCGTCCGTGTTTGACCAGAATACGATCGGAGCCATGCACAAATTGATAAAGGCAGGACTGCTCGATGCAGCCGATCATGATGTCCTCACCACAGCAGCGCTCATGCAGCAGGAGTTGACGCAGGTGTTGCGAGTCGCGATTGTGGGCGAGTTTCGCCCCGATGCCGCGAGTGCCGGACTGAGGGGACTGCTGGCGCGCGTCGGCGGTGTTTCAGGTTTTGCTGAACTTGAATTGCTGCTGCACCAACGCCAGGCCGCCGCTCGTGCAATCTTCGAGCGCGTGCTGTCGCCGTAACTCTACTTCCACGCAATCACCGCTTTTTCCAATGCCTCGCGAATGAACCGTTGATAGGGAATGCGGCGCTGCGACGCGCGCCTCTTTACGGCCTCAAGCAGCGGCTGCGGCAGGCGCATATTCACGCGCGCGGTCTTCTTCTCGAATTCGAACCGGGCAGCTTTGAATTGGGAAAAATCAACATTGGACAGATCCCGATTCAGGAACGCCTCGGACTCTTCATCCGTCCTGAGTCTCGGAATTTTATTCGGACCGCGTCTCTTTTTCATAACGGGCGATCTCCCTTTTGTGCATGTAACGGGCGCTTACCGGCCGGATAAAGAGTTGTCCCGCGATCCTGCGGAAAGTGAACGCCACGAACAGCGCCTTGCCTTCTGCTGTCCGCCCTACGGCAATCAACCTGTCCTCGATGTGGGAATGAGTCGGGTCAGGCGCAATCCGAATATCATGGCTCGAAAACATCGCCTCGATTTCCGCGAGCGACACGCCATTTGCGGCATTTTTCGCTGTTGCCGTCGTCCCAATCAAATCCGGCCACCGTAAACCGCATGGATTCAAATATGGGTTTTGTACATACAAATGTCAACCAATGACGAAGGGGTCGGGGACGCCCTAGTCTCGCAGCAGCAATATGCTGACGGCCGGCATTGACACGTACAGCGCATCTGCCCCCGGCTGAATGCTTTGCTCCTGCGGCAGTATCGCAGTCACCGGAATTTTGCCGGTGCCGACTGCGAGTTTGATTTGGCTTCGGTCGCCCAAATAGGTGATCGATGCAATGCGGCCTTCGACCGAACCTGGCGCCGGCACAGGGGACAGCGTAACTTTCTCGGGCCGTATTGCGACTGTCACCATCGTCCCCGGCGCAAAATTATCGCCGCCATTTTTCGGCACGGGCAAGCGCCCAAAATCAGGCAGATCGACAACGACCGCGGCACCATCCGACCCGATCACCCGGCCATGGAAAAAATTCATGGTGCCGATGAAGGAAGCGACGGCACGTGAGTTGGGCGCGTCATAGAGCGTTTTTGGGTCGGCCACCTGAAGCACGCGCCCATGCTGCATGACAGCGATGCGATCGGACATTGCCAGGGCTTCTTCCTGATCATGAGTCACAAACAGGAAACTGATTCCAACCTCGCGCTGTATCTGCCGCAGTTCGATCTGCATGCTCTCGCGCAGGTGTTTGTCGAGCGCGCCCAGGGGTTCATCCAGAAGAAGGAGTTTCGGCCGCTTGACCAGCGCGCGCGCCAGCGCCACCCGCTGCCTTTCGCCGCCCGAAAGTTCATGCGGGCGGCGGCGGCCGTACCCGGACAGCGAAATAAGATGGAGCGCCTCCGTCACGCGCCGCTCGCGCTCGGCGGCGGCTACTCCTTCGGAGCGCAAGCCGTAAGCGATGTTCCCGGCAACGTCGAGATGCGGGAAAATTGCATAAGACTGAAATACCGTGTTGACGAGCCGTTTTTCCGGCGGGCGTGTGGTGACATCCTCACCGTCGATGAAGATCGTGCCATCGTCGGGCGGAATGAAACCGCCGACCAGGCGCAGCAGTGTCGTCTTGCCGCAACCCGATGGACCAAGCAGCGAAAAAAATTCACCGCGTGCAATCGTGAAGCCGGCGTTTTCCACCGCCGGCCGGTCTTTGAATCGTTTCGTAAGATTCCGGATTTCCAAAAGCGGCGGTGAGCTCATTTTTCAAATCGCCACTGCCGCCGGCTGTGACTGTGTGCCCCGGCGGCGCAGCCATTCCGCGCAGACGATGAGGATGGTTGAAGCCAGCAGGATCGTGGAGCCCAGTGCCAGAACATTCGGCAGTTTGTAGGGAAAGCGCAACTCACCCCAGATATACACCGGCAGGGTGGTGTCGGTGCCGCAAAGAAAAAAAGCGATCAGGAAATCATCGAAGGAAACCACAAAACTGAGGATCAGACTCGCGGCGATTCCGGGCAGAACCAGCGGCAGTGTGACCCGGAAGAATGTCATCCACGCATTCTCGCCGAGATCACGTGAGGCGTCCTCGAGACTGAGATCAAAACCTTCAAATCGCGACAGCAGGACACCGGCGGCAAACGGCAGGCAGAGGGCCAGATGACCGAGAATGACCGTTGCGAGCGAAAGAGGGATCGCAAGCCGCGTCATCAGGATCAACAGCGAAATCCCCAACACGATATCCGGGATGAACAGGGGAAGGTTGGAAAATCCGGCGAACAGCCGGCGCCCCGGAATCCCGCGCGTGAGCACCTGCGCAATCGTCAGGCCGAGGAGCGTCGAGGCGACTGACGCGGCAATTCCGACTTTCAGCGAATTGAACAAAGCAATTCGCATCTCTTCGTCCGCCGCCATGGCGGAGTACCATCTGCCGGTAAGGCCGGACAGCGGAAATGCGACAAAGACCGAATCATTGAACGAGAACAGCGGCAGCAGGAGTACCGGAGCGTAGAGGAACAGGAGGTAAAGGATCGCGTAAGCTGCGGCTCCGCGCACCTTTCCGTATCTCGCGCGGGTCACCGGATGCGACTTGCTGCGCGCCTTGCGCCGGTGGCGGCAAGAACGCACAACAGCGAGACGGCGGCAATGGTTGTAATTGCCAATGCGGCGCCCAGCGGCCAATTGTCGGCGCGTCCGAACTGCGCCTGAATGAGATTGGCGATCATCAAACCATTGGCCCCGCCGACCAGCGAAGGCGTGACATAGTCGCCGGTGGCCGGAATGAAGATCAGCACAAATGCCGCAATGACCCCGCTCATGGACAGCGGCAATGTGACCCGGAAAAATCGCTTCGCCGGATTATCACCGAGATCGGCGGCGGCTTCGAGCAGCGACGGATCGATCTTTTCGAGCGAGACGTAAATCGGCAGAACCGCAAACGGCGCGTAACCGTGGATCAGCGTCAGAACCACGGCCACCGGATTGTAAAGCAGGAAAGTTACGGGCGTCGCGACAAGATGCAACGCCATAAGGCCTGAATTGATCACGCCGTTGTATCCGAGGATCACTTTCCAGGCGAAAACCCGCAGCAGATAGCTGGTCCAGAATGGAATTGTGACCAGCAGCAGCCAGAGGAATTTCGCGCGCGCCCGAAAAGCAATGAACCACGCCACCGGATAAGCAAGCACAATGGCCGCGAGTGATGCCATCGCGGCGATGGCCAGCGAACGCAGGAAAACAAGGGCAAAGCCCGGGTCACTCAGAATGGCGGCATAGGCCGCGAGGGTAAGACGGGTGTCGACCACAAGTCCGTGCTGCGTCCAGAAGCTGTAGGCCAGCAGCAATCCGAGAGGCGCGGCCATGGTGAACGCCAGGACTGCCATCGCCGGCGTCAGCAGCAAATAACCCCGCGCTGCGTGCGCCACGGCAGGCGTCATGCGAGCACCGTCCCGATGTGATTATTCGCGCTGTGCATCGGCAGTCACTTCGTTGCCCTCGAATGTGGAGGTTATACGGAGGATCAGAGGAGTCGAGAACCTTTGTGGATGACCTGCCTCCTGCCATAATCACCGCATGACGGGAAACTCCGCCAAACCTGCCATCGAAATCGACGAGGTCTGGAAGGCTTATTCGCCGGATGGTGCGTTCGTGTTGCGCGACGTATCGCTGGCAATCGAGGCGCGGAGTTTTGTCGCCCTGACCGGCATTTCGGGCTCAGGCAAGACGACGCTGCTGAAACTGATCAACCGCCTGATCGAGCCGTCGCGCGGAACGGTGCGGGTGGATGGCGCCGATGTTGCAGCCACCAATCCCGTATTGCTGCGCCGCCGGATCGGATACGTGTTCCAGGGGGTCGGATTATTCCCGCATCTGACGGTTGCCGAAAATATTGCCATCACACCTGCGCTTCTGAAATGGGACAAGGCGGCGATCGCGGCACGTGTGGACGAATTGCTGGATCTGATGCAGTTGCCGCGGGTATTGAAAGCCCGGCTTCCAGCGACGCTATCGGGCGGACAGGCGCAGAGAGTAGGCCTGGCTCGGGCACTTGCCGCGAGACCCGGCATTGTCCTGATGGATGAACCCTTCGGGGCAGTGGATCCGATCACCCGCGATACGCTCGGACGCGACTACCGCGCGCTGCACGACGGGCTTGGCCTGACCACCATAATGGTGTCCCATGACATCGTGGAAGCCGTGCTGCTGGCGGATCGGATTGCGGTGATGGACACCGGCGAACTGGTGGAATATGGCGCGACCACTGATCTGCTCGCGCGTCCGCGACACGAGTCGGTCCGCCGCCTCATGCAGATGCCGCTGGACCAGGCTGAACGGGTCGGCCGGCTGGCAGGGTTGTCCTGAATGGAGCAGCTTGCACCGCGCCTTTCCGCCGCGTTGTCCCATCTGCCGGACTATCTGGGTGCGCATGTATTGCTGAGCGCCAGCGCGCTCGTGTTGGGGCTATCATTAAGCTTGCCGCTTTCGCTCGCCGCCCTGCGCTGGCGGAATTTTGCCGGCGTTATTCTCGGCGGCGCGGCGGTCATTCAGACGATTCCCAGCCTCGCTTTACTGGCGCTGTTCTATCCGCTGCTGTTGTTGCTTTCCTCCGCGACCAAATCCTTAACCGGCGCCAGCTTCTCGGCACTCGGCTTCCTGCCGTCACTGCTTGCGCTCTCGCTCTACAGCATGCTGCCAATCTTAAGGAACGCGGTCACCGGAATCCTCGGTGTCGATCCGGCGGTGAAGGAAGCGGCGCTGGGCGCCGGCATGACACCATTCCAGACACTGCTCAGGATTGAGCTGCCGCTGGCGCTTCCGGTGATCATGGCGGGAATCCGCACGGCATCGGTGCTGGTAATTGGCACGGCGACACTGTCAACGCCGGTGGGCCAGACCAGCCTTGGCAACTACATCTTTTCGGGGCTGCAGACCCAGAACTGGGTGGACGTTCTGGTCGGCTGCGTGGCAGCGGCGCTGCTCGCTCTGGTGGCAGACCGAATTTTGGCCGCGCTGGAATCCATGGCCCGCCGGCGTGGTGGACGACACAGGCTGGCCGCCGCAGCGACAGCCGTCGTACTGATACTCTGTGCCGGCGCGGTCGCCGCCAATTTCCGGCCACAGGCGGGCTATATCATCGGAGCGAAGAATTTTCCGGAACAGTATATCCTGGCGGAGCTGATCGATCAGCGCCTCGCCGCGGCCGGTTTGCACGCATCACTGCGCAGCGATTTGGGTTCGGCGGTGATCTTTCGCGCGCTCACCGCCGGGGACATCGATGTTTATGTCGATTACACCGGCACGATCTGGACCAACGAGATGCACCGCAACGATTCGCCGGCGCGCAATATTGTTCTTGAGGGCGTCACCGGCTGGGTGCGCGACCATTATGGCGCCAGGGTGCTTGGGCCGCTCGGCTTCGAGAATGCCTATGTGCTCGCCATGCGGCGCGACAAAGCCCTGGCGCTGGGTGTGAATTCCATTGCCGATCTCGCTTCGGTGTCGCCGCAAATGACTGTTGGAGGGGATTACGAGATATTCGGCCGTCCGGAATGGCAGCAGTTGCATCTCGCCTATGGCCTCAATTTCCACGACGAACGGCAGATGCAGCCGCTGTTCATGTACAAGGCGGTTGCCGATAGTGATGTCGACGCGATCACGGCGTTCTCGAGTGATGGCCGCATTGCGCAATACGGACTGGTGACGCTGGCCGATCCGAAACACGTCATTCCTCCTTATGACGCCATTCTTCTGCTGTCGCCGAAACGTTCCAATGATCGCGCGCTGATCACCGCACTTCAGTCGTTGATCGGCAAAATTGACGTTGAAAAAATGCGCAAGGCCAATCTTGCGGTCAGCCGCGAGGAGCAACAGTTGTCGCCCGCCGGCGCGGCCCGGGAACTGTGGAAAGAGATCACCGGCGGCGGTTCTTCGGAATAAGGCGCTTGATCCATTCCGGCATGGCAAATGCCGCGGCGTGAATTTCCGGATTGTAATAATCGGTCTGAAGTTTGGCGGCAGCAAAGCGCCGCGCGGCAGCCTTGATTCCGGCGGGCGTTCCGAGCGGCTTGCCGGTACCTGCCCAGGACAGCGCCATGAAGCCGCCGACATAACTGGGTACGACCGTCAGATAAAGGCCGAATTGTGGGAAATGCGGTTCGAGCTCTTTCAGCGCGTCGGCGATTTCCCATGGCTGGTAAAACGGAACGCCGGTCTGGAAACTGGCGTAGCCGCCTTTGCGCAAGGCGCGGGCCACGCGGCTGTAGAAGTTGTCGCCGAAGAGGGCCTTGCCGGGCCCGACGGGATCGGGACGGTCGGCCACGATCAGATCAAAACGCGATTTCGCTTCCGCGCGCCCGAGATATTCGAAAGCATCGGCAACCTCGATTTTCAGGCGCCGGTCGCGAAACGCCTTTTGGTTAATCGCGCCAAAATGCTGGCGGCACAGCTCGACAACGCGGCCGTCGATATCCACCAGCACCACTTCTTTCACGTTTCTGTGCTTCAGCGCCTCATCCGCAATCGACAGATCGCCGCCCCCGACAATCATGATGCGCTCGCCCTTGCCGTGTTCGAGCAGCGGCAAATGCGTCAGCATCTCGGCATAGGCCGATTCGTCGCGCGTGGTGATCTGTACGATATCGTCGAGCACCAGCACGCGCCCGTTCGCCACGCTGTCGAAGATCGTGGCGCGCTGGAAGGGGGTGTTTTCTTCGGCAACCAGCCGTTTGACCTCCATCGACTGCGCATAGCCCCTGTGCAGCCGCTCGCGGAACGTCTTGGAACGGAGTGTTGCCACGGTTGCTCTCCAAAAATTCACCGCGCCTATTAGGCAAGAGGAACGCAAACTGTCCAGCAGCGCGGCGATCGACGCGCCAATGTGGCGCGCGCGAGCCAGCGCCGAAGTTTTTTTTCTGCCCGAGGGGACAAAATTCTTGCGTGGGGGGGCCAAGCGCCCTATATGCCCCCCCTGCTCCGGTTCGCCGGAGCAAAGCGGCGTGCTGCGGAACTCACTTCCGCCCGCCGCTTTCTTCTTGGTGGCGCGGCAGCAATGGCGCGCTTTGGTGTCAACACCTTTGGAAGGGTAGGTGCCAGGATGGCTCGACTCGAACTCGGTGTGGCGGCGATCAATGGAGCAAGAGCGCTAAAACCTCGCGCTCCGGCGAGGACCGTCCCGGTTCCTATTCCCGAAGGGGATGCGGACTGCAAGGATCACTTCGTAACCCGTAACGGCCTGACCTTTGCAGGCAGTCACCTGATCATCGATCTCTGGGAGGCCGACGGCCTCTCAGACAAAGATCGTATTGAGCAGGCAATGATCGATGCAGTGGAAGCTGCGGGGGCAACCCTGCTGCATATCCACCTGCATACCTTTACGCCAAGCGGCGGTATCAGTGGAGTTGCTGTATTGGCTGAAAGCCATATCAGCGTTCATACATGGCCCGAACGCGGTTACGCCGCGTTCGATATCTTCATGTGTGGGTCGGCTGATCCGCGTAAGGCGTTAATGGTGTTGAAGCAGGCTTTTACACCAAAGCGCGTTGTGCTCGGTGAGCACAAGCGCGGAGTCATGTAAGTCTGCCATTCATAGCGTCGAAAGAGGGAGCGGGCGAAAGCCTCGCTCCCTTTTTCTTTCGCTGCCTGCTTTTGGGTTTCGTCACAGCCCGGCGCGGATGTCGCTCCAGGTGGCGACGATTTTCTCCTTGTTGGGAAGCGGCTTCTGGAACATCCCCTGACTCAGCAGGCGACCGACATCCCGCGGAAGTCCGAGACTCGCGAACACGCTGTCGGGCTCTTTTGGGAGCACGGAAGAATTCGCCGGCACATCGCCGATTTTGCGAATCGTGTAATCGGCCGCCTCGTCCGACAGCGAGGAATCGACCAGCGCCAGCGCCTTGTCGTAATTCCTGGTGGCGTGTGCGATCACCAGCCCACAGACATAGGTGAACGGTCCTCCCCGAGGATTCATGAACGCAACCGGTTTGCCCTCGACCTTGAGCGTCCGGTAAACGATGCGCCAGCTCATTGCCGCGACCAGTTCGCCCGAAGCCAACCCCTGCGCCAGGGAAGTGTCGTCGCTGGCTACGAACCGGACCTGCCCAACCAACTGCCGCAGTTTCGCCTCCACGCGGCGCCAATCCGCGTCGTTCATGGTGTAAGCGTCGACGCCGATTATCCGCGCGATCAGCGGTACAGTGTCGTCCACTCCCTCGAGCACCGCGACCCGTCCGCGGTATTTCGGATCGAACAGGATGTTCCATGATTCGTCGCGCGTATATTCCGGCGCCAGATCGGTCCGATAGGTAATCGAAGTGTTGCCCCAGTAATGCGGCACGAACCACACTCTGCCGGGACCCGCGGCGATGCCGGGCAGCTCGCGCAGGCGCGCGGGAATTTTGCTCCAGTTCTTCAGCCGGGACGTGTCGATCGGCTGCAGCAGGCCTGCGTCGCGCCAGCGCGGAAATTCATAATAGCAGGGGCCCATCACATCGGGCCGGTAGCCGGCGCGCAGCTTGGCAAAGGCTTCGTCCTCGTCGGCGAATATCGCGGTCCGCGGCGTCTCGCGATATTGCTGCCGGTAGGCGGCGAGAAAGGGCGGATCAACATAGTCCTCCCACTGGAACAGAACCGGCGATCCTGATCCTCCACCGCTGCCGCAAGCGGCGATCAGCACGGCAATTACGCCCGTGCCAAGGCGCCGAATGAATCTAAACCACTGTTTCACCCCACGCCTCGCGTCCGATCAGGGCTGCTTTTCACACCCTGTCCTGATCTGCAAGACGCGTCCTTGCTTTTGCCGAATCCGGCTCTTACACGTTTTCCCTGCTCCTTCGGCCAAAGTGCAGCTGTAGCTCAGTTGGTTAGAGCGTCGGATTGTGGATCCGAAGGTCGTTGGTTCGAGGCCAACCAGCTGTACCATTCTTGCGTTCGTTATCGTAATGGCGCCGCCAGAATCTGGCGCCTGGCTTGACGGAATTGCGGGAGCACCCAACTCATTCGTAGAACGCGTGAGAGCTGCGCTACAGCCGCGGTTAAGTCTGCCCAAATCCTTGACAAATCCTAAAGTTTCTCGTCGGGAACTATTTGCGTTCCTGCTCGTTACGGGTGTTCGCAGAGGAGGGCTCCGTATTTCATAGGGAACGGGCATTGCACCGGTTTGCCCGGACGGAATCCGGCCGGGGCGACCTCCTTTGCATTCTTTTTGATGATTTTGCCGGCGAGGATGACGATGAAGGCCAGAAAAGAGAGCTCTCGCGAAACCAAAATCCCCGTCCCGCCAAAGCCGGCATCTTCGCCCAAGCGTTCGTCCGCAAAATCCGTGAAACCCGCATTGAATAAGGTCTTTCGCGCGCCAGCCAATGGCATGCCGGCGCGGGCAGCCGCGAATGGGCCAGCTCCCGGCAATGGAGAGGTGGTTCGCGGCCACGAGACCTCGGCCTTGATGCACGAATTCCTGCAAGCGTTACTGGCAATGCGGGGGGGTGACTTTTCCGCACGGATGCGCGCTGACCACGTCGGGATTGCCGGCAAAATCGCCGATATTTTCAACGACATCATCAGCGCCAATGAGCGCATGTCGACGCAACTGGAACGCGTTGGCGAAGCCGTGGGCCGTGAGGGAAAGACCCGCGACCGGGTGAAATTTGCCCTCAACGGCGGCTGCTGGGGTGAAATGGAAAACTCCGTCAACACGCTGATCGAAGACCTCCTGTGGCCGACCACCGAAGTAACCCGCGCAATCCGGGCGGTGGCACAGGGCGACTTGCTGCAAACCGTACCGATGGAAGTCGATGGGCGCCCGCTCAAGGGTGAGTTCCAGCGCTCCGCCACCATCGTTAACACAATGATCAAGCAGCTTTCGGTGTTCACCTCCGAAGTGACCCGCGTCGCCCGCGAAGTCGGCAGCCAGGGCAAACTCGGTGGTCAGGCTATGGTGCCCGGTGTCGCCGGTACGTGGAAGGACTTGACTGACTCGGTGAACTCCATGGCGGGCAATCTGACCGCCCAGGTGCGCAATATTTCGGAGGTGGCGACCGCAATTGCCGGCGGCGATCTCTCGCGCAAGATCACCGTCGACGTGCGCGGCGAAATCCTTCAGTTGAAGGAAACGCTGAACACCATGGTGGACCAGCTCAACCGCTTTGCCGGCGAAGTGACGCGCGTGGCGCGTGAAGTCGGTACGGAAGGCCGCCTCGGCGGCCAAGCCAATGTGCCGGGTGTGGCGGGCACATGGAAAGACCTCACCGACTCGGTCAACTCGATGGCGTCGAACCTGACCGCCCAGGTGCGCAACATTGCGGAAGTGACCACCGCGGTCGCCCGCGGCGACCTTGGCCGCAAGATCACCGTGGATGTGAAAGGCGAAATTCTCGAACTGAAGAACACCATCAACACCATGGTGGACCAGCTTCGCTCGTTCGCTTCGGAAGTGACGCGGGTGGCGCGGGAGGTGGGCACCGAAGGCGAACTCGGCGGCCAGGCGAGAGTCGAAGGGGTTTCCGGCACCTGGAAGGACTTGACTGACTCGGTGAATTTCATGGCCGGCAATCTCACGGCCCAGGTCCGCAACATCGCTGC
>JAGWSK010000025.1 GCA_028869355.1 Alphaproteobacteria bacterium
CGCTGGAATCCTCCGTTCTTTCGATCAGGCGGCGAAGATTGCCGCCGCCGAGGAGCATAGGTTTGAAAGCCCCGCGGGTGAAGAACAGGCGGACAGTTTGCTCGCGCAATTCCATCGGCGGGCAAGTGATGCATTCTTGAAGGGTTACGGCGAAATTCGCGGCGCAGTGCTGGAACGGAGGGAACTAAATCTGGCCTATGCGTTTGCGGTTGAGCAAGCGGCCTATGATCTTGTTACTCAGCGCGCCAGTCCCCTGAAGCCGCAAAATCTGCCTCTTCGGGGCTTTCTGGCCGCCATCGAACGTTTACGGAGAATGGAACCGTGAACCGAATAGAAGTCTTCGGTGCCGAGCCGGACCGGGTTGCGCTCGATCTGCTGGTGCATGGCCGGTTGAATGATCCCTTCTCGGTACTGGGACCTCATCAGACTGCGCAGGGACGCGCTATTCGCGCGTATTTTCCCGGCGCGCATGGAGTCGAGGTCCGCAGCGCAAAGGATGGCCGGCTGCTTGGGCAATTGACGCCCCATTCCGAGCATGAGGGTTTTTTCTGCGCGCTCGTGCCCGGAAGCGCGCCCTATGTTTTTCGCATTCACTGGCCGGGCAGCGTGCAGGAAACCGAAGACGTCTATTCTTTCGGCGCGCTGCTGACAGATCTCGATCTTCACCTGTTTTCCGAGGGAACACATTGGGATTTGGCGACCCGGCTGGGCGCTAATCTTTACGAGGCGGACGGTGTGGCGGGAGTTCGTTTTGCCGTGTGGGCGCCGAATGCGCAACGCGTTTCGGTGGTCGGCGGATTCAACAACTGGGACGGGCGCCGCAATCCGATGCGTTTACGCCACAGTGCGGGAATCTGGGAATTGTTCATCCCGCGCCTGCGCGCCGGCGAGCGTTACAAATATGAAATCATTGGTCCGGGCGGCGAGCTGTTGCCGTTGAAGGCCGATCCGCTGGCGCGCGCATCCGAGCGACCGCCTGCAACCGCGTCCATAGTCGCCGAAGCATGGGATTTTCCGTGGACGGACGGGGAGTGGATGTTGGCGCGATTGCAAAAGCACGCGCCGGACGCCCCTATTTCGATTTATGAAGTCCATCCTGCGTCATGGCTGCGGCCGGAAGGTGAACCGCACGGCGTGCTTGATTGGCGCGAACTGGCGCGACGGCTGATTCCATATGTCAACGCATTGGGTTTCACGCATATCGAGCTGCTGCCGGTCATGGAGCATCCCTTCGGCGGGTCCTGGGGGTATCAGCCATTGTCCCAGTTCGCGCCGTCGGCGCGCTACGGCAAACCGCAGGAATTCGCGCATTTCGTCGATCAATGCCACCGCGCCAATATCGGCGTGATCCTCGATTGGGTGCCGGGGCATTTTCCGGCCGACTCACACGGACTCGCCCAATTTGACGGAACCGCGCTTTATGAGCATCAGGACCCGCGCGAAGGTTTTCACCAGGACTGGAACACGCTGATCTACAATTACGGGCGCACGGAGGTTCAGGGTTTTCTGATTTCCAGCGCGCTGTACTGGCTCAACCAATTCCACGCCGATGGTCTGCGCTGCGACGCCGTTGCATCGATGCTTTATCGCGATTATTCACGGCAGCCCGGTGACTGGATTCCGAATGTCTACGGTGGCCGGGAAAACCTTGAAGCCATCGGTTTTCTGCGCCGCCTGAATTCGACTGTTACCGAACGTTGTCCGGGCGCGCTGATGATCGCCGAGGAATCTACGGCATGGCCTGGTGTCACGGCGCCGGTTTCGAACGGCGGGCTGGGGTTCTCGTACAAGTGGAATATGGGCTGGATGCACGACACGCTGAGCTATCTGGCGCGCGAACCCGTGCACCGGCCGTGGCATCACAACGAACTGACATTCGGTCTTTTGTACGCGTACTCCGAGCATTTCATTCTGCCGATTTCGCATGATGAAGTTGTCCACGGCAAAGGATCGCTGTACCAGCGCGCGCCGGGCGACGATTGGCAGAAAATGGCCAATCTTCGCGTGTTGTTCTCCTATATGTGGACGCAGCCGGGCAAAAAACTTCTGTTCATGGGCAGTGAGATCGGCCAGTACGACGAGTGGAATCACGACAGTTCGATTCCGTGGGATTTGCTTCGTGAACATTCGCATGGCGGATTACAGCGGCTGATCCGCGACCTCAACCATCTCTACGAGCGCGAGCGGGGATTGCAGGGCGATTCCGATCCGCACGGATTTCGCTGGATCGTCGCTGACGATTCGGCCCAAAGCATCTACGCATATGAGCGGCGGTCCGGCGATTCGCGCCCGATCGTCGGAGTTTTCAACTTTACGCCGGTCCCGCGATACAATTACCGGATCGGCGTACCGCTGACAGGCCGCTGGCACGAAATCATTAACAGTGATTCCGAGCATTACGGCGGTTCGAACCTGGGCAACGCCGGCGGTGTCGAGGCCGAGCCAATATCCTCGCATGGCTATGGGCAATCGGTCTCCCTGTTGATACCCCCACTCGCGGGAATTCTCCTGCAAGTCGCGATCTAACGTGTGGAGCTTTCCTGCCTGGCTTGATCCCGGCGTTGCCAGTCCGCTCGGCGCAATATGGGATGGGTTAGGTGTCAATTTTGCGGTTTTCTCCGCATCAGCACAGCAAGTCGAACTTTGTGTTTTCGATGCCGCCGGCAAGCGCGAGATGCAGCGCTTTGTGTTGCCCTGCTTTGATGGCGAAGTCTGGCATGGCTATCTTCCGGATGCCGCACCGGGGTTGGTTTATGGTTACCGTGTTTACGGCCCTTACGAGCCGAAAAACGGTCTTCGTTTCAATCATCACAAGCTTTTGCTCGACCCTTACGCCCGGCAATTGATCGGGCGCTTGCGATGGACCGATGCGCTGTTTGGCTACCGCATCCGCCCTTCTCATTCGCCGCAAGCAGATTTGTCTTTTGACCGGCGCGATTCAGCCCCTGCGATGGTCAAGGGCGTCGTGACGGGCGGCAGCTTCAATTGGCAGGATGACAAGCGGCCCAGGACAGCCTGGGCCGATACGATCATTTACGAATTGCATCCGAAAGGATTCACACAGCTTCTCGAATCCATATCTCCCGCTGAACGGGGCCGGCTTTCCGCGCTGTCGCGGCCGTCGGTAATTGCGCATCTGCAGCGGCTGCGCATTACCGCCGTGGAGCTGATGCCGGTGCAGGCCTTCCTGCAGGACCGGCATCTTGTGGACAGAAAACTGGGCAATTATTGGGGCTACAGCACGCTCGCATTTTTTGCGCCTGAACCATCTTACATCATCGACAGTGCTGACGAACTCCGGATCGCAATCCGCCGCCTTCATGCCGCAGGCATCGAAGTGATACTCGATGTTGTTTACAACCACACTTGCGAGGGCAGTGAGTTGGGACCAACGCTGTCGTGGCGCGGATTCGACAACTCCGCCTACTATCGTCTTTGCGACGACCGCCGTCACCTGATCAATGATACGGGTACCGGCAACACGCTCAATCTCAGCCACGCGCGTGTGATGCAAATGGTACTGGACTCGCTGCGCTATTGGGCGGAGTCGTTTCATGTTGACGGATTCCGCTTCGATCTGGGCGCGACCCTGGGGCGTGAGCCAGCCGGTTTTGATCCCGGGGCGGGGTTCTTCGACGCTGTCCGTCAGGATCCGGTTCTGTCGCAACTGAAGCTGATTTCCGAACCGTGGGACCCCGGCCCCGGGGGCTACCAATTGGGCAACCATCCTTTGCCTTTCGCGGAATGGAATGACCGGTACCGCGATGCGGTACGGCGCTATTGGCGGGGCGATTCGGGTATGCGGCCGGAGCTGGCGAAGAGGCTGTCGGGTTCAGCCGACATTTTCCCGCCCCCGGCGCGCGGTGCGTGGTGTTCCCTAAACTATCTTGCAAGCCACGACGGCATGACTCTGGCGGATCTCGCGACATACGAACGCAAGCGGAACGAGGCGAATGGCGAAGATAGTCGCGACGGGGCCGATGACGATTTTTCCGCAAGCTGGGGCATCGACGGACCAACTGACGACGCCAACATCAATGATCTCCGCCAACGTGTCGTCCGGTCAATGCTGTTGACGCTGTTCGTCTCGCGCGGCACGCCAATGCTGCTGGCGGGCGACGAATTCGGCCGCACCCAGTCCGGCAACAACAATGCCTATTGTCAGGACAACGAGATTTCATGGCTGGACTGGTCATATGCGGAGAACGATGCGGGCAGTTTGCTGATTTTGCTGGTGAGCCGGATGATTGCCGTCCGCAAGACGTTCTCATTTCTGATCTCGCCGCGCCGCCGCGCGGATCTGCCGGCGCCGATGAATA
This sequence comes from Alphaproteobacteria bacterium, assembly GCA_028869355.1. GTDB lineage: Bacteria > Pseudomonadota > Alphaproteobacteria > Micropepsales > Micropepsaceae > CAIYRG01. The sequence continues at coordinate 4,320 of JAGWSK010000025.1, forward strand.
TCATTGAATGGCTCGACGAGCGAAATGTTGCATTGAGCGAGAGTGACTGGGAAAACGGTGAGGGCCGGGCGTTGGTGATCCGTTACTCCGGCACCAGACCTGACGGGCAGATTGAAATCCTCGCGTTATTGATGAATGCGTCCGAGAGCGAACTGGAATTCAAGCTTCCCCAGCACGCCCGCTGGCTCGTGCTTCTCGACACCGCCGATATCGACCGGACGACGTTCGAAATCGAATCGGGAAGTTATAGCGTGCGCGACCGATCGGCGGTGCTGATCAATGCAGTTTCAACCGAACCGTTACCGGCGGACCAGGCGTCGTGAGCGATGCATCGCTTGAGGAATTTGCCGAGAGCGCGGGCCTGGCGGTCCATTGGTACGATGTCGCCGGCAGGCCGCACAAAGTCTCGCCGGACGTGCTCCGGCAGGTTTTGACGTCACTGGGCTATTCCGTTGGAAG
>JAGWSK010000221.1 GCA_028869355.1 Alphaproteobacteria bacterium
AATCCCAGATACAGGCGCTTGTCCTTCTTCGGATCATCGGGCTGCCCCGGATCGGTCCAGGCGTCGCGCTTGCCGTCGCCATTGGTGTCGATCACGAAGGGCGACCAACCCTGGCTGTCCTTGTCGCTGTGGGTCGCGTCCCACTTCTTGACATCGATCCATCCGAGCACGTCGGAAGGACCACCGGAGCTGAACCACAGCACGTCATTCTTGTCGAACTGGAGATGGTGCGTGTTGAAGCACAGATCGATCATGTCGATCTTGCGCGTCTTGGGATTGTAGACTTCGAGCTGGCGGTTGGACTTCGTCAGCGGATAGGCCCTGGCCGATGCAAGGTCCGATCCCTTCTCGCAATAGGCGGGCTCGGTATTGTTCGGGCGGATGCGCGCCGTCATCCACACGCGGCCCTTCTCGTCAAACATGGGATTGTGGATGATGGTGTGCGAATCCCAGATCGGCTCATTGCCCCAATAGGGCGATGGCTGAAGGATGACGGACGTCTTGCTGGTCGGTGTCTTGGGATCGCGCCATTCCGATTTGACAAAGCCGGATTTGTTGTCGACCGGATCAAGCCACGGCACATTGTCCGAACTCACTTCCGGCGCGCCATAGATCAGCCCATGCGCGTTCACCGTCGGATTGCGCTTGTCGGTCGAAATGGTGTCGTGGAGATACATTGTGGGCGTGGCCCAATCCCATTCCGTGACCACCATGTTGCGTTCCATGCCGGTCGGACGCGGCGGATCGGCTTTCGGCAATTCACCTTTGGCGACGCGGTCAGTCCAGTCGCCAAGCAGCGCGAGCTGCCGTGGCACGTCGAATTTGCCGATCTCTTCCATCATGTTGGAGCCGGCCTGGCCGGATTGCAGACGGCGCTCCCAGGCTTCCGCGCTGGTGTTGAAGTGACCCAGATTCTGCGGCAGCGTGCGGGTGGCGAGATCGCCCAACTGGTGGCAATGGCCGCAGCCATCGGTCTTGACGACGCGCAGCCACTGGCCCTGATCCTTCAACAGAACCGACATATTGTTTCCGGATGGCCCGGTGCCGGGGAACAGGCTTTTGTCGGGAATCTTCAGCATCGAGTACCAGTAGGCGCCGGGATAATATTGCGCCGCTGCAGCGCGGGTCGGCGCCTGCACCGATTTCAGTTCGACGGTCTTTCCGGTCTGAACTTTGGTCCGTGGGCTGTCGACCAGACCGTAGCCGCGCACCCAGACGTCATAAGTCGCCTTCGGCAGGTCGGGAATGACAAACCGGCCCTGATCGTCGGTGGCGACGATCTTTACATATTTGGTCGGCAAGTCGCGGGTTTCGGCGATCACCCACACGCCGGCTTCGGGCCCCTTCACGCCGGTGACGACTCCGCCGATGTCGTCGGCATCGATTTTCACCTGCGCAGCGGCGCCCTGCGCGGCGGCAGGAGTGATCGAAACACCGCTCATCAGCGCGGCAAAACTCGCCGTCATCATTGCGGCGCACAGCGTGGTCTTGATCGTCATGTGGTCTCCCTCAGCCTCGCGTTGTGACAATGCGGACTTATCCAGCCTGTATAGCTGATTTGGGTGGGGCAGACGAGGCGGGATTGGCAAAGAAAAAGGGCCGTTTTCCGCCTCCGTCGCCCCCGGATAGCGCTTGCGCGCTTCCGGGGCTCCGCGGCTTCCGCCTTTGCTCTGCGAGCTACGGCGGACAAGTCGCCGCTCCGGCTTTCAGCCGGCGAGAGGGTTGGGGCGGATCTGGAAATGGACGACTTTGCTGGTCTCGCCCTTGCCGCCCTCAATATGGGTTGGAGCAAGGTTGGAGAAGGCTGACCACAGTCCTTTCCCCTTCCAGCCGGCTTTCGCATCGTCGATTCGCCCGTCCATGCCTTTGGCGAAATAGCCCAGCGGATACGGCACGCGCAGCACGATCCATTTGCCGTTCACGAGCGCCGCCAGCGAATCGGATTCGTTGCCGGTAGCGATCGGCGTGTTGGCGCCGAGCCCGGATGTGTCGTGCTGATCGACCCAGTCATAATACGGCGCTTCGGCGACCGCACCGGGATCACCCGGCTTGAACCCCTCAAATACGGGTCCCGGCATGTGATAGATCTTCCAGCCTTCCGGGCACAGATTTTGCGGATCGGCAAGCGCCGGGCCCTTCAGCGGGCCCTTGCACAAACGGCGATCAAAGCGCGCAAGATCGCCACTTGCGAGCGCGGTCCAGACCACCCCATCGGAGGTGATATCGGCACCGCGGGGGCTGAAGCCCGCGTCTTTGGTCTTCGCGTTCTTCCACGGCACTTCATAATATTCGCTCAACTGCGTCTTCGGATCGAAGCGCACAATGCCGCCCGGGAAGCCCAGCACGGTGCCCCAAACACTGCCGTCGGCCGGATTTGGGCTGACGCTGTAGATCCCGGCAATGATCCGCTTGTCCTTTTGCGGATCAATCTTGCCTTTCGGTTCGACCCATCCTTCGTCGCGCTTGCCGTTGCCGTTGGTGTCGAGGATGAAGGGCGCCCAACCCTGGCTCGCCTGCGCGTCATGGGTCACGTCCCACTTTTTCACGTCGAGCCATCCGATGACTTCGTTGTCAGTACCGCCGCCCGAGCTGAACCACAGGATATCGTTCTTGTCGAACTGCAGGTGATGGGTCGAGAAGCACAGATCGATCATGTCGATCTTGTGCGTCCTGGGATCATAGACTTCGGCCTGACGGCCGGATCGGCTCAGCGGAAAAACTTTCGTGTACGGATTGTTCGATCCCGCCTTGCAGAAAGCCGGATCGGCCTGAGGACGGATGCGCGCCGTCAGCCACAACCGGCCGTTGCTGTCATACATCGGATTATGGATGACGGTGTGGCTGTCCCAGATCGGCTCCGTGCCCCAATAGGCCGATGCGCCATAAACCGGATTCGTCTTCGTTGTCGGCGTCTTCGGATCGCGCCATTCGGTTTTCAGCAGACCGGATTTGTTGTCGACCGGGTCAAGCCAGGGAATGGAATCCGAACTCCAGTCGGTCGAGCCGTAAACGATGCCATGCGCGTTGACGCCGGGATTGCGGCGGTCGGTGGCAATCTCGTCATGCACATATGCCTGTGGCGTATTCCAGTCCCATTCCGTCACGACAACATTGCGTTCGATGCCGGTGGGACGCGGCGGATCGGTGCGGGGCAGTTCGCCTTTGGCGACACGATCGGTCCAGTCGGCAAACAATGTGAGTGCGCGCCGGGTATCGAAGCGGCCGACTGCGCCCATCATGTTGGAGCTGGCCTGACCGGATTGCAGGCGGCGCTCCCAGGCTTCGGCGCCGGTGTTGAAGTGACCGAGCGCGGCGGGAATGGTGCGAGTCGCCTTGTCACCCAATTGGTGGCATGAGTTGCAGCCGTCGGTTTTCAGGTTGCGCAGCCACATGCCCTGATCCTGCATCTGCTGCGACATGCCGTTGCCGGAAGGCCCGGTGCCGGGGAACAGATTCGCGGCAGGCACTTTCAACATCGAGTACCAGTATTGTGCGGGATAATATTGTGCCGCCGCGGCGCGGTCCGGCGCTGCAACGGATTTGAGGTCCAGCATCTTGCCCGGCTGGGATTTCACCTTCGGTGAATCGACAAGACCATAGCCGCGTACCCAGACTTCGTAGGTCGCCTTCGGAAGATCGGGAATGACGAACCGGCCCTGGTCGTCGGTGACGACGATTTTCACATAGCGCGTGGGAAGGTCGCGCGTTTCGGCGATTACCCAGACGCCGGCTTCGGGGCCTTTCGCGCCGCTGACCACGCCGCCAATGTCGCCGGCATCAATCTTCACTGCAACGACGGCGCCCTGCGCATTCGCAGGAGTCATCGAAATAGCCGAGAACAGAACCGCAAAACTGGCGCTTATCATGGCGGCACAAAGCGTGCTTCTGGTCGTCATGGGAATCCCTCGCCGTCGCGTGGTGACAATCGCCGATTGTATACCGAATGGCATAGCAAGTGCTCGCCGGCTGCATCCCTCGGGCTAAAATCGCCTTCGGCGATTTTCGAACGCCCTCGGGAACCTGAAGCGGCGCTCAGCTGAAAATACGAACCCCGAGCGGCTGTATGAAGAAAAAGGGCGGGTGTGGCACCCGCCCCTTGAAACCCGGCGCGCCCCGACCAGTGCGGCAAAGCCGCACTGGCGGAATCCAAAAGTAGCGCGCAAAGCGCGCGGGGCGGCCCACGGGCCGCGGCGCGCCGCCCTCTCCCACAAGGGGAGAGGGGAA
>JAGWSK010000222.1 GCA_028869355.1 Alphaproteobacteria bacterium
CCGGCGGATAGGCGAGTGCAAGATCGATCGCTTCGATATAGGCGTGCAAGAACTCCCGCGCCTGCTGCCGGTGTGCGGCAAGATATTGCCTGTCCATCGCGATGGCGGTGAAAATCCACGGCAGATTGGCTTTCAAATCCACGAGCAGCGGAAGCCCGGTGCGCTTCGCTTCCGTATCTGCCGGTTCATTCAGTGCGGTCGCTGCGATCATGCCGGATTTCAATTCATCCAGACGGGTGAGTGTTCCACCCGCCTCAACGATTTGCACATCCGCCCGCGCCAATCCCAGACTCTTCAGCGCCATCGTGGTTGCGCTGTCGGATTCCGAACCAAAACTGCTGATGCCGATTTTCTTGCCTCTCAATGCCTCCGCGCCGGAGATTCCCCTCGCGCCGAAAAAGCGGAAGCTCATGGTATTGGCGCCCGACGCAATCAGCCGGTAATCGCCGCCCCTGCTGTTGGCGTCCAGCACGGCGGACAGCCCCACCATCATCGCCTGCAATTTGCCGCTGCCCACCTGTGCCAGACCGCGGCTGCCGCCCGCAGTGTCCACGATTTCGACATCAAGCCCACGGGCTTTGAACAGGCCCGTGGCTTGGGCAACCCACAGCGGCAACATGTTCACAGTCGGCGCTGCAATGCCAACCCTGAACGGCGTCAGTTCGGCGGCGCGAAGCTGATGCGTCAGCGCCGCCAAAGCCACCACCGCCATGGTGAGACGCAGAACTCCGCTCATTCCGGCGCGGTCAGGCGACGCGCGGCTGCACGACATAATCCCGGGTAATTGCTTTCACGTTCGGCGTACCGGTCAGCTGCATCACGATGTACAGATCGTCGCGCAGATATTCGAGCACGCTTTGCGCGCCCAAATTGCCGCCAAGCGCCAGGCCATAGAGCACCGGCCGGCCGCATGCCACCACATTGGCGCCGAGAGCGAGCGCCCGGAACACGTCCTGTCCGCGCCTGATGCCGCTGTCGAATACGATCGGTACACGGCCATTCACCGCATCGGCAACGCGCGGCAATACCGAAATCGACGCCGGCACTCCATCCAGCGCGCGGCCGCCGTGATTGGAAACCCACACCACATCGATCCCGCGCTCGACTGCCTGTTTCGCGGTGACCGGCGACATCACGCCCTTGACCACGACCGGCAACCCGGTCTGTTCCTTGATCCACACCATGTCGTCCCAATTGAGATCGACCTTGCGGCGGTTCATGATGGTGGACGCCTTGACCGGATCGGGTTCACCTTTCGGCGCATTGCCTTTGCCGAGCGACACCGGAATACGGAAATCGTTGCGGATATTGTTGTCGCGCGGATAGGCCAGAGTGGAATCGATGGTCGGCACAATGGCGGTGTATCCGGCGGCTTTGGCGCGCATGATCACTTCGCGCGCATAGCCGCGGTCGGCCGGAAAATAGAGCTGCATCCATTTGGGCCCGGGATGCGCCGCCGCGACCTCTTCCAGCGAGTTGTTCGATTGCATGGACAACGTCATCAGTGTCCCGGCTGCCTGGGAGCCCTGTGCCATGCCGATTTCTTTCGACACGTGGGCCAAACCCTGGCCGCCCATCGGCGGGACGATGATCGGGAATGGCAGCTTCGATCCCAGGATGGTGACGGAAAGGTCGGGCTTCAGCACGCCGGACAGGAAATGCGGCTCGAGTCCGACCGCCTGCATGGCGCGCAGATTTTCAGCCTTGGTATATTCCGCGCCGGAACCGCCGAAGATGTAACCATAGCCGCCCTTGGGCAAGATCTTTTCCGCCTCGACTTCCAGCTCGGCCGTATTGATGATCTTCAGACGCTTCACGTCTGTACCACCGGTGTACTGCACCTTTTCGTCGCCGGGCAGGATGCTGCTTCCGCGCGTTTCGCCCGGGGCTGCCGGTGCGTTCGCGCTCTGCGCCGCTGCCGCCGAACCCGCCACCGCTGCCGCCGCCAAAGTGCCGGTCAAAAGAAAATCGCGCCGCTGCACATCCATGTCAGAACCCTCCCGTCCGATTCTTCCGGCCACCGCCGGTCTGGAGGCAGTCTAGCGCGGCGAATGCAATGCAGCCAATCTTTCCACCAAAAGGTCTGTATCGAGGGACAGCGCCGATAACCGTCCGGAGCGCGCCAGCACCGAAAGTCCAATCAGCGCGGCAACCGCCAGCACGATCTCCGCCTGCCGGTTCCGGTTGCTGACCGGCGCGAGCCCCGCTGCTTCGGCAAAACCGGTGAGTGCGGAGATCACCTTGCCGTTGAATAGCCGCTCCACCTCCGGAGTGCTTGGATGGCTTGCAAGACTTAAGGCCGCGGCCGGCAGCGCGCGGTTGTGGCGCAGGAATTCCAGCACGACCACCGCTGCGGCCTTTACCGGCGCTTCGCTTTGCTTCCTGTCCCGCAACTCCCGCGCCAAAACCGACAGATCGTCTGACGCCAGCGCCAGCACAAGTTCAGCCCGGTTGTGAAAATATTCATAGACAGAAGCCGGCGCGTAACCGGCTTCTGCCGCAACCGAACGCAAGGACAGATTGCCCGCGCCCTGCTGCGCTGCGATCCGCCTCGCCGCGTCCAGAATTGCTGCGCGATTGCTCGCGCGCTGCCGGGTGCGCCGTTCCGCCCGGCGCGACAATGCTTCGCTCATCCCGCAATGATAAGCGATTCGTCCCGCCGGGGCAGACCTGATGCTTCAGGCTCTATTTATGCGCCGATTTATACGCCGCTGCCGCCGTATTGTAGGCCTTTCCGATCTGCTCCTTATCCTTCTGGCTCTGATCGGCCTTGGCGGTGATATCCTTTTGCGCCGCCAGCAGGCCCTTGCGCTCCAGTCCGTCTTTGTCGTGCTTCGGATCAAGGTCCTTCAACTGCTTCTCGTTGTCATCGAGCGATGCCTTGAGGCAGAGCTGGTACTGGTCGGAATCCTTGATGAAAGCGACCGCGTCCTTTGCCGCCTGCCTCATGTCGTCGGCACTGGCGGCCTTTCCGTCTTTTGGCATGGCGGGCGCGATCGGCGCCGCGCATTTTTCATCGGCGGCAAAAGCCGGGACAGCGAAGATGACGGTGGCAACGGCGGCGAAGCAAATTCGGCGAATCATGTCAGTGCTCCTTTGGGATTCCTTAGGAGCATTTTCCCCCGACGGGGGTCCCCGGCTCGGGCCAGAAAATGCGGTCCGGTGCCGGTATACCGCATCAAAGCCGTCATCCGAAAGCGTTTTCAGATATTCAACAGAAGGCGCGCAAGGCGCGCCGGGGCCGCAGAGCGACGGCAAATCCGGCTCCCGTGTGACGGCGCGTTCCAGTTCGGCAATGGCGGCGGGCAACTCGCCGCTTTCTTTCAGCTCTTCGGCGCGCTGAAGCGCGAGCCGCGCGCCCTTACGGTTCATTGGGCAATTGGAGATGGCCGGTCCGATTCACCGAAAGCGCCGGGCCCGCGGTCCACGAATCCGACAGCGGCACACCATTCTTTTCGATGTCCCGCATGGCATAGACATAGGCCTGTTCGATGATGCGCTCATAGGCGCCCCAGTCGCGGATGCTGATGTCCGTCAGCGGCGGCTCGATGATGAAATCGGCCAGCGCGCGCACCTGCCGGCGCTGCGAGTCGCTGCCCACCGTGCCGGCGCGCATCAGGATCGAAATGATCGACGGTGAACCGCGCATGCGCTGCATAATGAGCGAGAATACCGATCTCTCGCCGTAGCGTTCGTCATCGCATCTGAGATCGATTTCGCCGGACACATCGACGGCGATGATCGGCCCGCGCGCATCGGCAGCCATGACATCGACCGGCAGGTTGTTCATTACGCCGCCATCGACCAGCAGATGCCCACCTTCCGCCACAGGAGGCAAAATGCCCGGCACCGCAACGCTGGCACGCAGCGCACGCCAGAGCGGCCCCGAACGATGAACGTGATCGCGTCCGGTCGTCAGGTCGGACGAAACGCAGAAATAGGGCTTCGCCAGGTCTTCGATCATGACGTCGCCGAAATGCTTCTTCAGCAGTGCACTGACTTTCGCGCCGCGGAACAAGGCAATCAGCGGCAGGGTGAAATCGGACAGCGGCCGGTTGGCGACAAATGAATCGCGAACCCGCTCGGAGATTTCCTCAACATCCCACTCCATGGCGACACCGGCGGCGATGATACCGCCCATACTGGTGCCGCCGGTGCAGTCAAACGGCACACCTGCTTCGCGCAGCGCTCTTAAGACCCCGATATGGGCAAAGCCACGCGCACCGCCGCCCGCCATGACAATATTGACTGCAGATCCCGCGACGAATCGCGCCAGCCGTTTGATGTCTTCGGTATTGCCGGTGCGTATATGGTGATGCGATCCGAACAAATCGCTGCGGAATTCGATGTGCCGCGGCGTCCCCGAACCGTTCTGCCCTTTCGAGTGGACCAGCAGCAGTTCCGGGGTGGCGCACATTTCGCGCTGAAAGAACCGCCGCTCAAACGGGTGCAGCGGCTCGGGCTCATCGGACCGCGCGATCAGCATGACGCGGTCCGCCTGGCGCAGGCAAAGATGCGTCCAACTGCTGTCCGGCTGATCCCCCAGATAAAACACCACGTCGTGTTCGGCTTCAAAGCGGTTGAACCATTCGGTGCTCTCGCGGCTGGCCGAAGAATCGAGCACTGCCGCTTTGGCGCCCATTTTCACCAGCGCATCGGCCATGCTGCGCACAGCGGCAAATTCCGGCATACCGCGTTGCAGCGGCACCATCGCGAAGGTCTTCGGACGCGTCCGCTGCTGCGCTCCACGTGTTGTCTCGCGCAGCCGCCGCACCACGATCTTTAACAGATTGAACATCACCCGCGGATGGCGCGTGATCAGGCCGTCGAATGCTTTCGCGCTGATACGCAGCAGCTCCGTGTCGCGCAGCGCCACCAGGAGCGCCGAATGAGATTCGCCGGTGAGCAGCGACATTTCGCCAACCGTCTCGCCGGCTGGAATGGTCGCCACCTGGCGCTTGCCGCCATCCTGATCTTCGACAAACACTCCCAGGGACCCGGTGACGACCAGGAACACCGCATGGTTGTTGTCACCGTCGCGGGGGAGTTGAGTCCCACCCGGCAGACCGAACCACTCCGATGATCCGAGCAACCGGCGGAGGGCCGCATCGCCGACCTGTTCGAGAATCCGAAAGCTCTTGAGCCGTTCAACCAGCGATGCCGGGAAGGGAGAATCGCCGGACGACAGCAGTGGGGCAAGAAAGCTCAGGTCGAAATTTCTGGCCATTGCGGACGGTTCGAACCAACCCATAAATAACACCCTTGGCGCCGCCGCGGCATGCTTTTGCCCATGGCGCCGGCTTGACAGTGGACCGCCTGAGCCAAACTATTGATTCTAAACGTTGCCAGAGCGTTCACGTTCATTTTTTGGTGACGTTAACACCACAGTATGAGGTTGCCGAAGGGAACCGGCCGAAATGAGGCCATTTCGCAGTCTTTTTTGCGCGATTGTGGTGGCCGGCTGCGCAGCACGGCCGGTACCCATTCCGCCGGTTTCGCTGGAGTCCCAGTTAAGCGCCGTCAAGGAGCGCCTTTTTGTGCTTGTCGAAGCCGAGCGTGAGCGCCTGAACAATAGGGCCAAACCCCTGATCCTCGATCCCGAATTGATGCGCGCCGCCCAGATTCACTCCGACGATATGGCGATGAAGAATTCCTTCGATGTGGGGAACCCGAACGGCAATGTCGCGGTCAATGCGCTGCTGACCGATCCGAAATTTCGTGGCTTTGTCGGCGAAAATTCCGCCGCGCAATATTTTACGCCGGGTGTCCCAATCGATCCCCAGGTCTTCGCGTCAGGTTTCCTGAAAATCTGGGAGGACAGCCCGGATCATCGCATGAACCTCGCTTTTCCCGGATTCGACCGCACCGGCATCGGCCTCGCCGTCAGCGGGAACACAATCTACGCTGCCGAGTTGTTTGCGACCGATCTCGGCCTCCCCGAACCCCAATGATCGCAAGCCTTTCCGCACCCTCTATGTCATGGGCGGCCTTGAGCCGCCCATCCAGCGCGCCCGCGTCTGCGGGCGCAAAAGATTTACTCGCGGCGCAGACGCGCCGCGACTGGGTGGCCGGGTCTCCGCCCGGCCATGACACAGAGGGACCGGGCAGCGCGAATTCAACCCACCAAACACGTCCGGCCCGCGCAGCACGTTGGACCGGCTTCCGCCTCCCCCTGGCGGGGAGGCAAGCGAATTTCCACTTCGGAAATTCGCTGGTGGGGGGAATGGTCGCGCTCGCCCTGACTTTGGCGATGTTGCTCTTCTCCCCCGCCCACGCCCAGGAACTCGTCTCCGGCCTGTCGACCGACCTCATCCAGATCACCTCCAATTTCAACGGCACCGATATCGTCATGTTCGGCGCGCTGGAGGATCAACCTCCGGCGAACGCAAACAAGGACGAAGACCTCGTCATTGTCATCCGCGGCCCGCCGGTGGACATGACAGTCCGCCGCAAGCAGCGCGTGTGGGGCGTCTGGATCAATCGCGATCAGGTCCAGCTGAGCGGAATGCCGGGTTACTATTTCCTCGCCAGCACCCGGCCGCTCGACGACATCGCCACACTCACGACGCTGCAGCGATTTCGTCTCGGTACGGAAAATCTACCGGCGACAGTGAGCGGCGCCCCAGCCGATCAGGCGGCGTCATTCAGGGCGGCGGCCGTACGTGATCTCAAACGCGATCATTTGTACTGGGAAAGCCCGACCGGTATCGATTTCCTCAGCCGGACGCTGTTCCGCGCGCAAATTCCCATTCCCGCGGCAGTCCCGCCCGGAGAATACCGCGCCGAGGTATATCTTTTCCGCGGCGGCACGGTGGTCAGCGCGCAATCCTCGCCGCTCTTCGTGGACAAGAGCGGATTCGAGCGGCAGGTGTACAACTTCGCTTATCAGGCAGCGTTCGCCTATGGCGCCGCCGCCATCGCAATGGCACTCGGATTCGGCTATGCCGGATTTATCCTCTTCCGCCGCCGCGCGTGATCCCGTCCGCTAGAGCCGCGGCTGCTTGTTCTCCGATTCCAGACACTCGCCGAGTCGAGCTGTTCGTCAGAGACTGACCCTGAACGGCCGTTCGCCACCGCCGCATCCGCCGAAAAGTGCTATAATTCATCTTCTACAGTGCCGATTCGGTTCAAAGGCACCCCGAAACCTCATCTGCGCGGCACTGATGGTGTACTCCTCCGCACTGGATTTTTCGTCCCTGCGCCACCGGGTCGGGCAAGCGGCGCTGCGAATCGATGATGGTCTAAGGCGCCGGAACAATGTTTTCGAGTACACAAACGATCCGCAATGTGTATTCCGCATACAGATTACAGAGGCGCAGCTGGACATTGATCTTGCAGGCGGTGACGCCGTGCACGCGGGCGACAGGCTGATCAGTCTCCATCTATGGAACGAGCATGTCCCGACGATTCCGCCAGACGGACCGTCATTTGCCTGGGGTCGGCGCATGGGCAGGGCAATGGACGCTTCGCTCCGGCAACTTGCGGCTTTTATGTCGCTGCATCCCGATTTCGACAGCGTCGTGGCGATTCGCGGCAATATGGCCGAATCAACCGTCCAAACCGCGGCACAGTTGCTGCGCATTATGCGGCATTTTGGGTTCGAGTCCCTCGCCCTGGAACCGGCAGCTTCATGGGGCCAAAAGCTGCACCAATTTGGCGAGAATATTCTCGTGCTGCTGCTCCTCCTCGCAGTGAATCCTGGAGCAGCTCGAACCAGCGTTCTTTCAAGAGTTCGGTTTGATGTGTTGCTGTCCCGCAGATCGTTTAACGAGCGTTACGGCCCGAGCGCTCTCGCGGACTGCACTCATGCGAACACCGATTCCAAGTCCGCCGCGGCATCGAACTGCCCGGCTCCTGAGCAGCGCACCCGCACGATCAACGCCAGGGCGCGTCCCCGCGGCGACGCGCGTCCAGCCGGCGAGGATTGACTGGTTTTGGCGATTTGAGGTCGAACCGATCGACTCGGCCAATGTCTGTAATCGAGGCGGAAGCAGCCGCGCTGGAGTCGCTTTAGGGGTCTCGACCCCTAATTGAACGCCTGGATGCCGGTC
>JAGWSK010000223.1 GCA_028869355.1 Alphaproteobacteria bacterium
AGGGCCATCGCGCTCAATGTAGCGCCGCGCATCACCGGGCGGAGCGCAAAGATCATTTCGGCGGACATCCTGGACCGTGACCAGTGGACGGTCGCCGAGGATTATGAATTCGAACGGCCGCTGTATCGTTTCGGTTTAGACGATGACCGGCACACGCAGGTCTATGTCTCGGGCAGTTCAGGCGACGTGGTGCTGTTTACCACGCGAGCCGAGCGTTTCTGGAACTGGTTTGGCGCGGTGCCGCACTGGCTCTATTTCACCCAACTGCGCAGCAACGGCCTGCTGTGGTCGAAGATCATCATCTGGACATCAATTGCCGGCGGATTCCTCACGCTCATCGGATTGTATATCGGCATCAGCCAGTTGCGGCGTGGTCCACGCATTTCGCCGTATCGCGGCTGGAATTACTGGCATCATCTGGCGGGACTGGTTTTTGGCGTGTTGACGCTGACCTGGGTGGTGAGCGGCACGATTTCGATGAATCCCTGGGGCTTTCTGGAAGGGGGCGGCGGCAATGAGCGCGCGGCTGTCGGGGGTGATCCCCTGCCGTGGAGCGCCTGGCGCGATTCACTTGCGCGCCTCAAAGATGATGCCGCTTTGGCCGGCGCTGTCAGCATCACGAGCGCGCCCGAGAACGGGCGGCTGTTTTGGCTCGCGCGGTGGGCGAACGGGCGCGTAGTGCGGCTGGATGACGGCGGCCGTGTAGCGCCGGTTGCTCCGGCGGAGCTGTCACGCAAGGCGCAGCTTGTGGCGAATGGAAGGGCGATTGCATCGCAGGGGCTGATGACGGCGGAGGACAGCTATTACTACCGCACGCCGGGCAGCGATCGCCTGACTCTGCCGGTGTATCGCGTGGTTTTGGCGGATGCGGCGCGCACCCGCTATTATTTCGACCCGCGGGACGGATTGCCGATTGGCCGGATCGATGCCGACCGCCGCGGCTATCGCTGGCTGTTTGACGGACTGCACCGGCTGGATTTTTTTGCGTGGTTGCGATGGCGCCCATTATGGGACGCGCTGATGTTGCTGTTGCTGGTGGGCGGCATCGCGGTTACTGGCAGCGGCTCCTATCTCGCGGTCCGGCGGATCGGAAGAGACATGCGTAGCGTGGCAGCATCGCTGCGCGCGCGCAAATCTTCCGCCGCGGCCTCGCTGCGCCCGGCTCCTCCGCCGTAGACGGACGGAATGCGAATTCGGTCGCCCTCCGGCCTTGGCATTGCCCGATTTTGTCGAGGACGGAAGCCGTGCAATATTGGACGTATGTCGCGTCCTGACTTGTTTGATTATCTCGGCATGGCTGTGCTGACCATGATCGTCGCGCTGTGGGTGGCGCATTTCGTGTTGCCGCCCGCGCCACCGCTGCCGCCTGAGCCCGGGCCACAAATCCCTTCGATTTTAGCGCCGGGGCGCTGACGGCTACGAGTTCCGCCGTCCGGGTTGCGCCGGGCGGAAGGCAAACTTCGCCCCCCGAACACCAGTCCAGTGCCGGAACTACGGCCGCGCGCCCGGAACCCTCAAAGCGAGGCGCTATTCAGCGGGAACCAGGCCGGCCTTTGCCGTGCTGGCCCGGCGACGATCCGCGACCAGAGCACGAAGCAGCGATGCCGTCATTTTGATGAGCTGCCGCCGCAGCCATGAACGGGCGCGGAAATGCGCGGCGAATTCCCGATTGATTTCGATGGGCCGCCAATAATTCGTGCGCCATTCCTGAAACGCCTCGAACAGTGCAGGCTGCTGATTCTCCGCGATTTTCAGAAATGAGCAGGCACAGTCGGCACGGACCCGCACATCGCCGGCCCGATCAAAGTGGAAACTGTGCCGGCTTGGAATGTGGCGAAGGTGCCCGTTGCTGAATTCGAACACTTCGGGATTCGTTCGGAGCGCAGAGATCAGTGGGGAAGCATCGAGATATGCCATTGTACATTCTCCCAAGTGGACACGGAGTTCCGGAAAACGGAAATCGGCGGAAAGAGTTCCATCAATTTTTGGCCTTCTCGCCTGGCCGCATCCCACGCGGGCGAATCGCCTTGGGCGATTCGAACTTCCCGCGTGGGGCCCTGGCGGCGCTCGGCTACGCCCCGACGCCTCAGCGCCGGGCAGGAGAGTCAAACGGCTCACAGGTTCCGCGCGGGAAAGCACCACCAAGCCGAAGTTGCGCCATGGAACCAGCAGATCGCCATAATGGCTCGGGAAGGGATTAGCCGAGACACCACGCGATGAGAAAACGCGGGCGGCTCAGATCAGAAAAATCGAGAAATCATCGCGGGCGCGCGCCGACCGGTGCGGCCTGGCGCCACCGGCAGAATCGAACAGAAGCGCGCAAAGCGCACGGGCTCTCCCTCCAGGGAGCGGAGATTTTGAGTTATTCCGCCTGTTGCGGGGTAAGCCCGGCCAGCGCCGGCTGCGGTCCTTCGCTTTCGGTGCCGAGATGCACGCCTTTGCGTTCGGGGCCGAACAAGACGAGCAGTGCAATCGCGACTGCAGATCCGGCCGCGATCATGGCGAGGGCGGTGGCATAGTCATTGCCATGCGCAACGGCATAACCCGATTGCAGGGTCGCGTTGACCGAGGCCAGCAGGTTTCCGGTCTGATAGACGAAGCCCGGGAAGGTGCCGCGCATTTCGGGCGGCGACAGTTCTTTGAGATGCACCGGCACAATGCCCCAGGCGCTCTGCACCATGAACTGCATCAAAAACGATCCCAGCGCGAACCACAGCGGACTGCCGGCAAAGACCCAGAGGGGAATGATCGGAATCGCCAGCAGGGAGGAGATCAGGATGGCCCGCCGGCGGCCGATCCGTTCCGACAGTCCACCGAAGAACAGGCTGCCGGCTATGGCGCCGACATTGTAGATCACGGCCAGCGTGCTCACGACCGCGGTGGAGAATTGCTGCTGCACCTGCAGGAATGTCGGGTACAGATCCTGGGTTCCGTGGCTGAAGAAATTGAAGCTGGTCATCAGCAGGACGGCATAGAGGCCAATGCGCCAGTGGGTCTTGAGGAACACGCCGGCGATCACGGCGGCTACATTATAGATGACGGCCATCAGCACCGGGATGTCGGGGATGTTGAACGTGAACAACCCGATGAAGATCATGCCGAGCACGGCAAAAGATTCGATCCAGAATTCCGGATGCCTGAGCGCCAGCGTCACGCTGGCGCCGAGCGCGATCAGCGCGACGGCAATCTGGGCCGGTTCGTATCCGGCGCGGAACGCAAAGAAGATGGCGATCGCGTATGCCGCCAACCGGCCATAGGCAGTCAGCGTCCCCAGTGAATCACCGCCCAGCACGGGTTTTGGCGTCCAGGACGGCGACTCCTTCACGTGACGGAGAATAAAATAGATCAGCGCCGCCGGGGCGATCCCGATCATGAACATGCCGCGCCAGCCAATGGATGAATAAAGCAGTCCGTAGACGACGGAAGCGATCAGATAGCCACTGGGATAGCCGGCCTGCAAAATGCCGGAGACCAGTCCGCGCGCTTTCGGCGGAATGGTCTCCATGGCGAGCGATGCACCGACGCCCCATTCGCCGCCCATCGCGATTCCGAACAGCGCGCGCAGGATCAGCAGCATGGTCAGGCTGTTCGAGAAACCGGACGCAAATGCGAGTGAGGAGTAGATGAGGATTACCGCGGCAAGCGTCGGACGGCGTCCGTAACGGTCGGCCACGCGGCCGAATATGAAGGCGCCAATCGGACGCATCGCCAGGGTCAGAACCACGGCGACCGCAACATCCGGGATCTGCGTATGGAATTCCGCGGCGATATCGCGGAATACGAACACCATCAGGAAGAAATCGAATGCGTCCAGCATCCAGCCGAGATAGGCGGCGGCAACGGCGCCTTTCTGTTCTTTGGTCCAGCCGGAGAGTGCTGCAATGGCCATGCGGGTTCCTCCTGGGAACCCATTGTTAGTGCGGATTGCGCGCTATGCAAACAGGAATGCGTGCGAAGACGCTCGCTCGCCCGGATGTGCGGAATGTCACTTCAGTTGCGGGCCCTTGGGATTGAAGGCGTCGAGCAGGCCGGTGGGCAGCAGGATGGTCGCGCCGCGCTCCTTGGTCGTTTCATAGATGATGTTCATGGCGCGAAGCTGAAGCGCTGCCGGATGGTCGGCATAGGTAGTGGCGGCCTCGACGAATTTGGCGGCGATTTCGGCTTCGGCCGATCCGAGAATGACGCGGGCCTGCTTTTCGCGTTCGGCCTGTGCCTGGCGCGACATTGCGTTTTGCAGCGCTTCGGGAATTGCGACATCGCGGATTTCGACCGAGAGGACCGCAATCCCCCATTGTGCGGTTTTCTGGCCGATGACGTCGCGCAATTGCGCGTCGGCAGCCTGTCGCTCGGACAGCAGCGTGCCGAGATGCGATGAGCCGATCGTCTCGCGCAGTGTGCTTTGCGCGACCCGTTCGATCGCCTGGCGGTAATTGGTGATGGCGAGCGCCGCGCGTTCGGAATTCTCCACTTTCCAGAAAATGATTGCATCGACATTGACCGGGACGGTGTCTTTGGTCAGCGCTTGTTCAGCGTTGAATGCGGTGGTCTGGATGCGCTCATCGATCACCACCGCTATGCTGTCGAGCACCGGAATGATTGCAAACAGCCCCGGACCTCTGACGGCATGCAACCTGCCGGCACGCAGGATGACATATTTCTCCCATTGGTTCGCCATTTTGAGCGAGAACAGGATCAGCGCCGCAATGACGAACAGCGCCGCGGCGATCGGAATTTGGCCCGCGCGAAGGAAGAAAGCGCCGCCAAGCACGAAAACGACGGTAAGAAACAGTGTAATCGGATTCATCTGGCCGCCCTCTGAAACTGGCGGATTAAGCCACAAACCGGGTGCCTTCGCGACGCTGATCTGTGGAAAGAGAAGCGAGGAGCGAGAAACGAGGAGCGATAGGGCACGCGAAGCAGGCGGTTCTCTCGCTTCTCTTCTTCTCGCTTCTCGCTTCTCACGAATATAAGTTGGAGAAAATGGCGGGCGGGATGACAGCGCTTTTGTCGCGTGCGCGTTTTTTTGGCGTTGTGCTGGCGCTGTGTGCGCTCGGCTCAACGCTCGGCACAGGCGATACCGCAACGGCGGCGCAGCAATCGACGGAGACAGCGATGTGGGACCTTTCGGACCTCTACCAATCGGCATCAGCCTGGGCGGCGGAATATGACCGCGTTAAGGGCGAAGTTCAGACGCTGCAGGGGTATCGCGGAACGCTATCGGCCGGCGCAGCCGCGATGCTGCAGGCGCTGAATGCGATATCGCAGTCTAACCGGGATGCCGGGCGGCTTTACACCTATGCCAGCCTGAAGGCCGATGAGGACTTGTCGAATTCGGCCAATCAGGAACGCAAACAGCAGGCGGGCGCGCTGATGACCATGATCGGCGAAAATACCGCCTGGCTGGCTCCGGAGATTCTCGGGATTGGCGAAGACAAGGTGCGGGAGTTCCTTAACGATAATAAGGAGCTCGCCGCCGCGCACGACTTTTTCCTGAAAAACGTCCTCCGCGGCGCGCCGCATACGCTGGGCGTCGAAGCGGAGTCGGTGCTGGCCTCGGCAGGCGATGTGCTGCAACAGCCCGACTACATTTACGGCCAACTTGCGAATTCCGAACTGCCTTATCCGACGATCAGCCTGTCCGACAGTACGAAAGTCAGGCTGGATCAACCGGCTTACGAGAAATACCGGCAGTCGCCGAACCGCGCCGACCGGAAACTGGTATTCGACAGCTTTTGGGGTGCGTGGAAGCAATATGAGGGCACCGATGGCGCGATCCTGACCAACAGGATCATGGGCAATGTGTTCATCGCCAAGGCGCGGCATTTCGACAGTGCGCTGGCCGCGGCGCTATTTCCCGACCGCATGCCGGAAGCGGTTTACCGCACCCTGGTAGGTCAGGCGATCGAAGGCCTTCCCGCGCTGCACCGGTATTTACGTATGCGCAAACACCTGCTCGGCATCGAAGGCACGCTGCAATATTACGATATCTATCCCAGCATGTTCAAAGTGACGCATCGGCCCGCATTCAACCTGGCGGAGTCGGAACGGCTCACGCTGGATGCGATTGCGCCTTATGGGGCGGAATACACGACTCTGCTGAAGCGCGGATTTGCCGGCAAGTGGATGGACCCATACCCGCGCACGCACAAGGCATCAGGCGCCTATATGAACGGCTCGGCCTATGACGTGCATCCCTATCTGCTGCTGAATCACAATGACGATTATTCGGGGCTGTCCACCTTTGCCCATGAATGGGGTCACGCCGTCCACACGCTGCTGACCACAGCGAGCCAGCCTTACGAGAAATCCAATTACTCCACATTCATCGCGGAATCGGCATCGATTGCCAATGAGATGCTGCTCGACGATTACATGGTCGCGCATGCAAAGACGCCGGAAGAAAAACTGTATTACCTGGGTGAGGGACTGGAATCGATCCGCGGCACATTCTTCCGGCAGGTGATGTTCGCGGAATTCGAGCTGTCGATTTACCGCGAGATCGAGGAAGGCCGGACTCTATCCGGCGCGCGCCTGACCGGCATGTATTGCGCATTGCTGAAGAAATATTACGGCGAAGCGGAAGGGGTGATGCAGATCGACCCGGCCTATTGCATTGAATGGGCCTTCGTCCCGCACTTCTTCTATAACTTCTATGTTTATCAGTATGCGACATCCATGACCGGCGCGGCGCAATTCACCGCCGCAATCGAGAAAGAAGGCAAGCCCGCGGCCGATCGCTTTCTCGCCATGCTGCGCGCCGGCGGATCGGATTATCCCTATGAGCTGTACAAGCGGGCCGGTATCGACATGGCCCATCCGGCGCCGTACCGGGCGCTGGTCGCGCGCATGAACCGCATTATGGACGAAATCGATTCCCTGACGCGGAAGCGGTGATTACTGGATCGCGTAGGTCAGGGTCACCGCGACGATGATCGGCTGTTCGCCGATTTCGATCGGCGTCTCCGCTACGCCGACAGCCGCGCGGGCGGCGAACGGCGTTGGTTGAAAAACACCGGGGCCCTCCTGAATCATCAGCAGTGGCCCCAGTCTGACTCCCGCGGCATTGGCGAGTGTCTCGGCTTTCGCCCGTGCATCATTGACTGCAGCCGTGCGCGCGCGATCGGCCAGCGGCCTGGGGTCGGCAATTGTGAAACCAACACCGCCCAGCTGATTGGCGCCATTGTGCACCAGTGTGTCGGATAAAGTGCCGACCTTCGACAAATCAGTAAGTGTAATTGTGATCTGGTTGGTCGCCTGATAGCCCGTGATGTTGCGGTTGGCGGCAAGCGTCGTCGTCGAATATTGCGGCTGGACCAAATAGTTCGAGGTGCGGATCATGTTGGGCGGAATGCCGAGCGCGGCAACGGCGCTCAACACCCGGTTCATCGCGGTGGCATTATCCTGAGCCGCGGCTTCGGCAGTCGGCGCCTGATTCACGACCGCCGCCACAATGCGCGCCTGATCGGGCTTGCCCAGAACTTCGCCTTCACCGGTCACGACGATGGTCCGTTGCGGCGGCCCGTTGTCCGCAGCGAGGGCTGAGGCGGGCAGGGCGGCGATCATCAGGAGTGCCGCGGTCATTGCGCGAACGCTTGTCATGCCGGACCGGGAACAGGGTTGCGGTTGCAACTCTCCGTCGGGATCACGGCGAATGTACGGCAGTCGCAATCACTTGCAGGGCGTCTGAAGTGACGTTGGTGCCGAGCAGGATGGTATCGACGTGGCGCCTTGCACTCGCGGATTTCCAGGCTTCCAGCCGCCGGCGGATGCGCGGCGCCGGTCCGGCGAGCGCGACTTCGTCCACCAGTTCATCCGGGACCGCGGCCACCGCTTCCTTGCGGCGTCCGGACAGGAACGCGTCCTGGATTTGCGCGGCTGCAGTATCGTAGCCGAGGCGCTTTGCGTAATCATTGTAGAAGTTCTTTTCGCGCGCGCCCATGCCGCCGATATAGAAGGCGAGGTGCTGTTTGATCGGCAGCCGCGCCTGCTCGACATCGTCGTGCAGGGAAATCGGGACAAAGGGGCAGATGTCGAAATTTGTGAGACTCCGCTTGCTGCCGGTTTTGGCGAAGCCTGCTTCCAGATGCGATTCAAACACGTCGAAACGTTCGGGGCTCATGAAAACCGGGAACATGCCATCGGCGATTTCCGCTGCATTGCGGATGCCGGCAGGCGTGATCGCCGCGATGTAAATCTTCAGCGCGCGATTCGCGTGAATGATGCTTTTGAGCGGCTTGCCGAGCCCGCTGGCGCCCGGACCCGTATAAGGAATCTGGTAGAACTCGCCGGAATGGGTGAGCGCGCCGGCGCGGTCGACAATCTTGCGGATGACTTCGACATATTCGCGCGTGCGTTGAATCGGCTTGCCATAGGCGACGCCATGCCAGCCCTCGACCACCTGCGGGCCGGATGGTCCGATGCCGAGTACAAATCGTCCGCCGGAGAGCGCGTCGAGCGTCAAGGCCGTCATCGCCGCCATTGCCGGCGTTCGCGCGGGAATCTGCATGATCGAAGTGCCCGCCTTGATCCGCGCCGTTTGCGCCAGAACCCATGCGGCGGGCGCCACCGCGTCGGAGCCCCA
This sequence comes from Alphaproteobacteria bacterium, assembly GCA_028869355.1. Taxonomy (GTDB): domain Bacteria; phylum Pseudomonadota; class Alphaproteobacteria; order Micropepsales; family Micropepsaceae; genus CAIYRG01. The sequence continues at coordinate 8,582 of JAGWSK010000223.1, forward strand.
GGATTCCGAACTCCAGACGGAATCAAAGCCGACCCGTTCTGCTTCCAGCACGAGATCCATCGGCACGCGCGGTTGCGCACCGGACATCTCAAGCCGCAATCCAAGTTTCATCGTTTTCCGCCGTTGGTGGTTTTCGTCAGCGTGCGCGACACCGCATCATGCCACCCCGCAATTTTCTCCGCGCGTATGGCCGGCATCATGGCCGGCGTGAACGCGCGCCCGGCGCGCCACAGATCGGCAAAGCGCGATGGCGGCGGATAGATTCCGTGCTTGAAACCAGCAAGGTAAGCGGCGCCAAGGGCGGTCGTTTCGCGCACCGCCGCGCGCTCGACGGTGACGTCCAGGATATCGGCCAGCCGCTGCAACATCCAATCGGAGGCGGCCATGCCGCCATCTGCACGCAACATAAGTTTAATCGACGGCCAGTCGGCGCGCATCGCGTTCAGGAGGTCGTGGGTCTGGTAACACACGCTCTCGAGCGCCGCTTTTGCCAGCTCCGCGGGCCCGGTCGAGCGGGTGAGCCCGAACAGTGCGCCGCGGCAGCCCGGATCCCAATAGGGCGCCCCGAGCCCGACGAAAGCCGGCACGAGATAGATGTCCTGGTGCGGATCGGAGACAGCGGCCAACGCGCCGCTTTGTTCGGCAGTTGCGATAATGCCGAGACCATCGCGCAGCCATTGAATCGCAGCCCCCGCGACGAAGATGGAGCCTTCGAGCGCATAGGTGGGTTTGCCGTCGAATTGATAGGCAATCGTGGTCAAGAGCCGGTGCTGTGACAGCACCGGCATGTCGCCGGTATTGAGAAGCGCAAAGCAGCCGGTGCCATAGGTTGCTTTCAACATGCCGGCCGCGAAACAGGCCTCTCCGATCATCGCCGCCTGCTGGTCTCCGGCGACGCCCCGTATTGGAACGGGCCGCCCGAAATGTTCGGCGAGGCTCATTCCATAATCGTCAGCGGAGTTGAGAACCGCCGGCAGCATGCTGCGGGGAATTCCGAACAACGCAAGTAACTCGTCGTCCCATGCGCCGCGATGTATATCATAGAGCATGGTCCGGCTCGCATTGGTGGCGTCGGTCGCGTGCACCGCACCGCCGGTCAGCCGCCACAGGAGAAAAGTGTCAACCGTCCCGAATGCGAGTTGGCCACGCTCGGCGCGCGACCGTGCGCCCTCCACGTTGTCGAGCAGCCACGCGATTTTCGTCGCGGAAAAATACGGATCGAGAAGCAACCCGGTTCGTGACTTGACCAACGCCTCGTGTCCGCCGGCGGCCAACGCCCGGCAGTGCCCGGCTCCACGCCGGTCCTGCCAGACAATCGCGGGATGGATCGGTTGGCCGGTGTTGCGGTCCCAGACCAGCGCCGTCTCGCGCTGATTGGTGATGCCGATCGCGGCCACTGCGGCGGGATCGGCCCCGGCAATGCGCAATGCATCGCGGCCGACGGCAAGCACGCTCTGCCAGATAGCCTCGGGATCGTGCTCTACGAGACCGGGCGCAGGAAAGCTTTGCGGAAATTCCTGTTGCGCAATCGCGGCGATCTCCAGCGCTTCGCTAAACAGGATCGCGCGGGACGATGTCGTCCCTTGATCGATCGCGAGCACATAAGACATGCCGCTTCTCCGTGGGAAGCAGGATGGGGCGTACCAGGTTCGGAGGAAAAGTGACCTATTCCTGCAGCCAGTGGAAGCGGCTGATGATGCTCTGCGGCTGGAGTGACATTCCCTTCAAGTCGGCGCCGTCGTTGCCTGCAAAGCCGACAGTATTGCCGTCGAGAATGACCTCGACGGCTCCGGCGTCGCGAGCGTTCAGCTTCAAACCGCGCATGTTCGGAACGCGGTACGTATCGCCGGGGCGGAGGACGCGATCGATCCATTTGTGATTGCGTACGCCCAGGACGGCGACAAGCGTAGGACGGTGCACGCGCAGCGTGACCCGCGAACCCCGGTTGTGCTCGCCATAGCGTTCGCCAAGCGGCAGTTGAGCACGAAAAATGTGCTTCGGCTCGGCGCTCGCGAAGTCGGGTTGCGCCGGAATGGCTTCGCTTGGCGGGGCAGTAGCAGCCTCGTGCGGTCCGGTTGCCGGTTTCTCGATGGCGGCAACTGCCGGCGGCTGATCGCTTGCAGTCGGAACAGATGCGGGTTCGGGCGCGCCGTGCGCTGGTTGTTCGAGCGTCGCAACGGCCGGCGGCACAACTTTCTGCGGTACAATCGCGGCTTCCGACGCCATCCGTGCCGGTACCTGAATGACTGGTGGCGGCGCGACGACCTGACCGGAATGAAGCATTGAGGAGCCAAAATAGATGATCGCAGCACCCATGATCCCTGCGGTAATCCAATTGCGCACCGGGTGCTCCGGCGGCGCTGGCAGCGGTAGGCCGCGCGCGGGCGTCGAGAACTGCGGCCCAGTGCGCCGGGGCGCGGAGATGAGAGCGGCGTTGGGCCGCCCGGAACGGCCGTTCTCAGCATGTGCGGTCCGCGCCTGATCCCGGCGTCCATCCACTGAGAAGAGGCCGAATGCAGGATTCTTGCCTTTGGCAGTCTCAACCGGTGCCGCGTCCGCCTGATCCATGCGGCCAGCGGCGGAGGGGAATCCGACCTTAAGTTCCCCTGGCATTTTTGCGATTTCCTTGAATCGAAGAAGTGCTTTGGCCACCGGTAATTGAAGCGTTGCCTGCGCCCAGCCGGCTAGCCATCCCGCTTCGGGCCGGGGGCATGCTTCGGCTGAAAAGGCTTCTGCATGGCCATTCGCGACCGCTGCGGTCCCAGTCTGTTCCCTGCACCCGGGCGGGTCCGGGGTGGCAAAAACCGGGTCCACATCCTCTGTGGGCAATTCGGCCTTCAGGCGGGCTACGAGAGCGCAGGCATCCAGCCCGAGATAGGCGGCATAGCTGCGCACAAACCCGATCACGTAGGCCCGGCCGGGCAATTCTTCAAACGAATTGTTCTCAATGGCGGTCAGATGGTGGCTCATTATTTTGAGCGCATGCGAAATTTCCGTCAGCGTCTTGCCTGTGCGCTCACGATTCTTGCGCAGATATTCGCCGATGCTCTCATTGGGTGCATCAATCAGCTCGCCGGGGCCGGCGGGCATCTGCTGATGCGCGATTATGGGCTCCAGTTCGTCGCCGAAAGACGGCTCTTGTCGCGGTAGGTCGGGCATCTCCCTAACCTCACCCTTCACCTTGCTTGCGCACACGGCCAATCCGCCGCTGCCTGCATTTTCATGGACGACAATCTGTCTGATGTTCGGCCGAGTCCTCTGAATGCTGAATGAATGGGCGGTTCATCAATGTTATGGAGCGGTAACAAGATTTTCTTCGACGCATAGAGACGATAGTTTCGAGACAAGCGCCGGGATGTCGCCATGGACCGTACGCCGAGCCTCGCAGGCCTGATGGTTGCTGCGCTCTCGCCGGCCGCCGGCGCGTTTCGCTCACCGTACCAGCTCGAGGTCGTCTGGCCGGGTGACAATCGCCGCCTCTGGACTGGCCGACCACAAGCGGGCTCTTCGGCATGCCAGGGAGCCGGAAAATGCCCGGACGGAACTGCCGCTTCGCCCGCCCGTATTGTTCACAACGGTGACAGCAAGCCGGCACGGAGACAAAATGACCAGAAACTACAGAAGGACTCGTTCACCTGCGGCCAAAGCCCGCGCGATAAACGCGTGCATGGCCGCTTCACGCAAATTGGTGCCGCTGATTTTGGCCGCTGCTGCTGTGCTCATGTTGCGCATTCCGCTGGCCCATGCCGACAGCACACCGGCCGAGGCCTTCGTTCAGCAGAGCGTCAACAAAGGCTTTGGCATATTGAAGGATACGAGCATCCCGAAGCAGGAGCGTCAGGCGCAATTTCGCGCCTGGCTTCGTTCGATCATCGATTTCAAGCGCGTCGCGGTGTTTTCGCTCGGCTCTTACGCAAAAAATGCTTCCGACAAGCAAGTCGACGAGTTCGTCAACGCTTTCTCCGATTATCTGATGAGCTTGTTCCACCTCGACGGCGACAATGTGGGAAGCATCCCGCTTGCTGTTACCGGATCGCAAACGCGATCTGCCGATGATGTCATCGTCAATGCAAAAATTGTCGGCGCGGCTGCGCCGGCAGGCACGCCGATGACGATCTCTTTCCGGGTGCGCAAGGATGCCGCCGGGAATGACGTGATTGTCGACATACTGGTGGGCGGCGTCTCGGTGGCCGTGACCCAGCGCGACGAATTTGCCACCTACCTGCAGCAGCACGGCGGCAATGTCGCCGAACTCTCGGCAGAACTGGAGAAACGCGTCGCGACGGGCTGAACCGCGGCGGCTCAGCCGCGCGTAACGGCGCTGAGGAGCTTTTCCAGTTGCGGCATGGTGTCGATCGAGAGAATCGCCTCGATTGCCTGCTGCGAACGCGCCCGGCCCAAAACACTCCCGGCGAGCGTCGTGAATTTCTTCGCGACGCTCGTGTCGTCTGCGGGATTACGGATATTTCCCGGCGGTATGGGGACGCCTGCGTTGTAGGTTTGGCCGCTCCGCGAGGTAACCCGCACTCTGGCGCCAAGGTTTGCATCCGATAGCGCCGGATCAGAGCGCAGCTCGATTTTCTTCATCAGCGCAATCGCTGTGGGATCCCGGAAGCGCTTCTCGTCGAAATCATCGACGATCACTTTGCCGTCAAGCAGGGCGCGGGCGACGACGTAGGGAATGCTGTGATCGGCGTGCTCACGCGTCCGGATCTCATTTGGATAGGCAATCTGCTGCCGGTAGGCGAATGCACTCAAATCCACCACCACGCGCTCAATCTCGTTCGGCCGCGGCTGTTGTTTGTAGATCTCCAATGCTGCGGCAATCGGCGCCTGAGCCGTGCCAACGCAGGGCCATAATTTGATGCAGCTCTTGAGAATCTGGAATTCGCCATTCCGTTTGCGCAGCACCGATTCGTCCAGTGCACCCGGGACCATCTTTCCGAACCCGTACTCACCATCGAGCATGGTCAGGGGATAGGTCAGACCCTCGCGGGCGAGAAGGGCGGCGAACACGCCATTCCGGACCGCCATTGGTTCGGCGGCGCCCTTGGCGGGCGTCATCTCGGCGCCACGGCGGACTTCACTCAGCGTATTCGCATTGCTGCCGGCGATGGCGAGCGCGTTGGCGAGCTTCGCAGCATCGAGCCGCAGCAGCTTCCCGGCCGCCGCCGCGGACGCGTATTGCGCGACAATCGAGGCGCCATCCCAGCCTTCCGGTTCCCGGGCTGCCATGGCGTCGCGCAGGCGAACTTCCAATTCGTAACCGGCGACGAGGCCGAGGAGGAAATCTTTCCCGCTCGCCTGCTGCATTTCGGCCATGGCCAAAGCCGGAGCGACATTCATGCTGCCGTGATGCGGCCGGCCGAGCGCGATGTAGTCATTGTAATCCAGATAGCGGAGCGCCATCGCGTTCAGGAAAGCTGCCTGGTCGCAGGCGGCCTTGCCGCCAACCCCTACGATCGTGGCCTGCGGATTGCCGCCTTGCAGCGCGATCACCCTCCGCGCCGCACGCACCGGCTCTGCGTCGAGCGCGCCAAGGGCACAGCCCAGCGTGTCGAGTGTGACGCGCTTCGCAGTGGTGACGACATTGGCAGGCAAGTCCTCATAACGGAGTTCGACCAGCCAGCGCGCGATGTCTTCCGCGAGCGGTGGGCGGACATCGTGCCCAGATGACACCGTTCTCGCGACTGCGACCGGAGCGGCCAATGACGTCGCAGCGAGAGCCAGAGCTGTCCCCCCACAGCGCTTCAACAGCTCACGACGAACTACCGGTTCTGACGCCATACTCAGTCCTCCACAGGACTTCCGCGGCCGGTGATCAAAAATCCTTGCCGTTGATATGTTTGATCGACAGTGCTTGCAGATCCACTCCATCCACACAGCGGACATTGATCATCACCGTTGGTGTGCCGTCGCGGTTTTGGCCGCGGGCGAAGGATTCGACGCCACAGGTGGAACAGATGAGGTGGGCAATTTTCTTCGTGTTGAAGCGATACTCTGTCAGATTCTGCTCACCCTTGAGCAGCCTGAACTGCCCCGCAGGAACGAAGTGGAGAAGGAATCCCTTTTGGGAGCAATGCGAACAATTGCACTCGATCACCTGGCCGATATCTGTGTCGGCCTCAAATCTGACTGCGCCGCAATGACATCCGCCTGTGTAGGTTTTCATTCGCGCAAATCCGAAGTGGCTCCGCCGGAACTTAGCTTACCCAGCCGTAGTTCGCGAAGCGAGCGAAGGCTGGTGGCCCGGCCCGTACCGGCCGCGAGCCGCGAAGCGGCGCGGCCGGACAAAACTTAAATAGTGTCCAGCCGGGGCCACGACGAGGAGCGAAAGCGACGAGGAGTGGGCCCGGCTGGACTCGAACCAGCGACCAGACCGTTATGAGCGGCCGGCTCTAACCAACTGAGCTACAGGCCCGTGAGCTCCGCGTGCTGATAGCAACAATGCCCCGGGTCGGGTAGGGGCGAATTGCCGGGCGAAGGCGGCTGCGGCAAAATCGGGAAAACCCGAAAGGAACGGAACGTGAC
>JAGWSK010000224.1 GCA_028869355.1 Alphaproteobacteria bacterium
AGACCAAGATAGGCCAACATCCGCTGCACAATACCGAACTCGGTGCGCGTCACGAGATCATCCGGGACGCTCAACGGTCGTTTGGCGGCCTTGATGAACATATTCCGGCTGGCAGCACGCCTGACCGATTCAGCGTCTGCCGATATCCAGTAGCCGCGCCCGGGCAATCCACCATCAACATCCGGCACGAGGGTTCCTTCAGGATCGACAACAAAACGCACCAGCCGCGCTTCGGGCAACACCTCGCCCGTCGCGATGCATCGCCTCGCGCGCGATCCTTCCATCAAATTTGCACCCTCGTGGTCCATGCCCTGTATCAGCTCTGCGCCGGCTCGGTTTCGGCTTCCGCCTTCGGCGCAAGGTCTTCGGGCTTGATCCAGCCAGCCTTCACGCGCGCCTGCATAATCACGGAATTGATCTCGTCCGCGCCGAGATCGAACCCGTCGAGAGCACCCGGCACACGGACGCGATCAGTCCCTTTGTTTTCGACATAACCGAGCAGATCGTCGCTGGCACAACCAGCCAGATCCTCAAGCGTCTTGATTCCGTTTTCGCCGAGCTTGACCAGCATCGCCGGCGTCAGCGACCCGACCTCGGCGACCTCGTCTTCAACCCCGAGTTCGCGCCGCTGTGCTTCGAACTGTGCATTTTTCTCATCGATATGGTTCAGTGCGCGCGTCTGGAGCTCCTGCGCAGTGTCCTCGTCAAACCCTTCGATTCCGGCCAGTTCCTGAAGTGGCACAAAGGCAACATCTTCAACCGATCCGAAACCTTCGGACGCCAGCAACTGTGCAACGGTCTCATCGACGTCCAGCGTCTGCATGAAGAGCTGGGTGCGTTCGGCAAATTCCTTCTGCCGCCGCTCGGATTCTTCCTGCTCCGTCAGGATATCGATTTGCCAGCCGGTGAGCTGTGACGCGAGCCGTACATTCTGACCGCGCCGTCCAATCGCCAGCGATAGCTGATCGTCGGGAACGACGACCTCGACCCTGCGGGTCTCTTCATCAAGCACAACCTTCGTGACTTCCGCCGGCGCCAGTGCATTCACGATGAAAGTGGCAGGATCTGCATTCCATGGAATGATGTCGATCCGCTCGCCTTGCAGCTCCTGCACGACGGCCTGCACGCGAACACCACGCATGCCGACGCAGGCGCCCACGGGATCGATCGAGGAATCCTTGGAAATGACCGCGATTTTCGCCCGCGATCCCGGATCGCGCGCAACTGCTCGAATCTCGATAATGCTGTCATAGATTTCCGGCACTTCCTGCGCAAACAGCCGCGCCATGAATTGTGGATGCGTGCGCGAAAGGAAAATCTGCGGCCCACGGGCTTCGCGCCGGACATCATAGATGTAGGCGCGGATGCGATCGCCGTTACGGAAACTCTCCCGCGGTATCATCTCATCGCGGCGGACAACGCCCTCGGCACGGCCGAAATCGACCACGACCGAGCCGAATTCAACCCGCTTCACCGTGCCATGCACGATTTCGCCGATGCGATCCTTGTATTCCTCATATTGGCGCTCGCGCTCGGCGTCGCGAACCTTCTGCACGATCACCTGTTTGGCGGCCTGGGTGGCGATGCGCGAAAATTCGATCGGCGGCAGTGTTTCGGCAATGATGTCGCCGACCTGGGCTGCGGGGTTGCGCCGGTGAGCGTCGTTGACCGAAATCTCGATCTTGTCGTTCTCGACCTTGTCGACGACATGGAGATAGCGCGAGATATGCGTTTCTCCGGTGCGGGGATCGATTTCCACCCTGATCTCGTTTTCCGCGCCGTAGCGGGATTTCGCCGCTCGCTGCATGGCTTCTTCCATGGCGTGAATGACGACCGTCTTGTCGATCGATTTTTCGCGCGCGACGGCGTCTGCGATTTGCAGCAATTCCAGCCGGTTGGCGGCGACTCCCATGGCCATGTCAATCTCTCCTGTGAGGCTCCGGATGATTCCGGACGGTTGGTTTGGACGCTCGGGCGTCTCTGGCTTTCAGACTTTCCTGGATCAGGCGGTCGGTCAGGATCAGCTTGGCTTCCGCGATCCCGGACAGCGGCAGCAACACGCGCTCGTGCCCGTTTTCACTCTGCGTTTCCATCACAAGCTCGCCGTTCTGCAAGCCGGCGATGGTGCCCTTGAACCGCCGGCGGCCGCCGATTGCCTGTTTCAGCTCGACCCGCGCTTGATGCCCGGCGAAACGTTCAAAGTCGCCGGCGCCGGTCAGCGGGCGGTCGATACCCGGCGATGAGACCTCGAGCACATATTCGTCGCCAATCGGATCCGCGGATTCGAGCACCTCGGACAATCGGCGCGAAAGCCGGGCGCAATCATCGACATCCATGCCGCCGTCGGGCCGCTCGGCCATCACCTGCAGAGTCTTTCGTTTGCCGCCCATCAGGCGCAGGCGCACGAGACGATAGCCCGCGGCCTGGACGGCAGGCGAAAGAAGCGCATCGAGGAAATCGAGACTGCTCAGTGTAACTCCAAATCCCTTCCGGAGCGGCGATCTTACAATCGCCACACAACAGCTGTTGTGTTGTCGGGAATGCGCGATATGTACGCTTTTGCCACTGCGAATACAAGTCTGGAGCGGTTTATACGCTTCGCCGTTACCGGCGTTTTAACCGAATTCCTGTCACAGAAGCGTTAGACAGCGGAGCAAAGCCATCGCAACCGATTCCGTGGAACTTCGTCCCTCCGGTTCTCAACCGCAGATCTGGGGATTCTGGAAGACCGTAGCCTGGGGCATTCCAATCACGCTCGCCGCGGTTCTGTTCCAGACTCTCGGTGCGCTCGGATTCCTGGCACTTTGGCGATCCCTGCACCCGCAGAACCCGATCAGACTCGCCGATGCCATATCGAATGGCGGGCTCCTCGCGACGTCATTGGCGCTCTCTGCCCCGTTGATAATCTTGCTGGTGATCTGGATCGTGCGCCTGTCGAAGGTGCCGATCCAGGAATATCTGGCGTTGAAATGGCCAAGCTGGCGCGAACTTGCGGTCGGGGCCGGTGGACTCGCGTTCGTGCTCGGCATCACCAATCTCGCGGCGGCGGCGCTGGGAGAGCAAACTCCGGCTTTCATACAGGACACATTCACCAGCGCCCAGGCAGCCGGTTTATTGCCTCTGCTGGTGTTCTCCTTCGTCTTCCTCGGTCCGTTGCAGGAAGAGTTGGTATTCCGCGGTTTCTTTTTCGCAGGTTTTGCACCAGCCATTGGCGCGTGGCCGGCGATCATACTGACATCCGCAGTCTGGGCGCTCAGTCACGGCCAATACGAGTGGTTCTTCATCGGGGAGATTTTCGCCCTCGGCGTGTTGTTCGGCTGGCTGAGATGGCGCACCGGCTCGACCCTGCTCACCTTCATTCTCCATGCACTCGTCAATGGGATGGCGGTGATTGCGGCCGCGGCAGGAGCGGTGTGAAGCCACAGGATTTTCCCGCCGTGCAATGAAGTCTATGCTGTCGCGAAATCCGTGGGAGGCGAGGCGATGGCACCAAATTTCCGGAATGCGCTGCTGATTGCACTATTGTTGATTCCATCTGCCGCGGCGGCGCAGGCGGCCGGTACCGATTTCAGCAAAATAGAAATCCTGACCGAGAAAATTGCACCCAATCTGTATCTGCTGTCGGGATCCGCGGGCGGTGATCCCAACCATCAGGATGCCGCGGGCGGCCGGATCGGCGTGCTTGCCGGGCCAGACGGCATATTGATGGTTGATTCCCAATATGCACAGCTCGGAGACAAGGTGCTTGCCGCCGTCCGAAAAATCAGCGCGGAGCCAATTCGCATTCTGGTCAACACGCATATTCATATCGATCATACCGGGGGCAATGCCAATCTCGCCAAACAGGGCGCGGTGATCTATGCGCGCGAGGAATTGCGCGATGAGATGCTGCATCCGCCGCCCGGTGCAAACGGCGCTCCGGCACCGGCACGCGATCCTGCGGGGCTTCCGGTTGTGACCTATGGAATGGGGGCACCGGTTATTCTTCACATGGATGGAGAAGTGATCGACCTGATACCCGTGCGGGCGGCGCATACCGGCGGCGATACCATCGTGCGGTTTGAAAACGCCAATGTGATCATGATCGGCGATTTCTACCGCAATTACGGTTACCCGTTCATCGACATTGCCAATGGCGGTTCGCTCAAGGGCATGCTCGAGGCTATCGACCAGACATTGCGGCTGGCGCGCACCGATACCAAACTGGTGCCGGGCCACGGCACGATCATTTCGCGCGACGCGCT
>JAGWSK010000026.1 GCA_028869355.1 Alphaproteobacteria bacterium
CGGAATTTAATCATGGATACAGCACGCCTTTAAGCTGGCTCTTTAGAAGCGATTTGCACGGACCGGGGAGGCGAGTCCTGCACGGAGAGAGGAATGCGCCACGCCACAGCCGCGCGCTTGGCGGCAGCGACTGCTATGCTGCTTGCCACCTGCGTGGCGGCTGAGTTCGCGTTCGGCTGGCGCCCCCGTTCTGCCGAATTCGGCGGCAGCCGGGCTAGAGCCGCAATCCGGATGCTGGGTCAGGGAGCGGGCATATGGCTGCCATAGTACGGATCGCGCTGAAATATCGCTTCACGCCCATAGTGCTGGCGATATTCATTGTGCTGTTCGGCGTTCTGGCTGCACTGCGCACGCCTGCGGACATTTTCCCCGACATCAAAATCCCGGTCATCGCCGTGGTCTGGACGTATCGCGGGTTGTCACCGGACGACATGGCGGGGCGCGTCATCTACTACTATGAACGCCAGCTTCCGACCTATGTGAACGATATCGAGCACATCGAGAGCCAATCGCTGTTCGGTATCGGCATTGTCAAAATCTTCTTTCGTCCGGAGGCGGATATTCGGACCGCGACCGCCGAAGTCACCTCGCTGTCGCAGACGGTTCTGAAATACCTGCCGCCCGGAATCACGCCGCCGCTGATCCTGAACTACAACGCCTCAACGGTTCCGGTGTTGCAGCTGGCGCTGTCCAGCGCCGGCCTTTCGGAGCAGCAGATTTACGACATCGGCAACAATTTTCTCCGTCCCGGGATGGCGACGGTTCAGGGGGTGGCCATTCCTTCGCCCTATGGCGGAAAAGAGCGACAAATCCAGATCGACCTGGACCCGCAGGCACTGCAGGCGCGGCATCTTTCGGCACAGGATGTCGAGAATGCGATCGCCGCGCAGAACCAGATTCTTCCGGCCGGCACGATCAAAATCGGGTCTTTCGAATACAATATCAAGCTGAACGATACACCCGCCACGGTCGATGAACTGAACGATCTGCCGGTCGCCTACCAGAACGGCACGACGATCTACATCCGCGACATCGGCCACGTGCGGGACGGGTTTCCGCCGCAACGCAACGTGGTGCGTGTCGATGGCCACCGGGCCGCGCTGATGAGCATCCTGAAAAGCGGCAGCGTCTCCACCCTGGCGATCGTGAATGACGTCAAGGCGCTGCTGCCGAGATTCCGCGAGACGCTGCCGTCGAATCTGCGCATTGAACCGTTTGCCGACCAGTCGGTGTTCGTCCGGGCGGCGGTCGATGATGTGGTGCGCGAGGGTGCTGTCGCCGCCGCGCTGACCAGCCTGATGATTCTCCTTTTCCTCGGCAGTTGGCGTTCAACCCTGATTATTGCCACATCGATCCCGCTGGCGATTCTCGCCTCCATCGCGGGGCTGTCGGCGCTCGGTCAGACACTCAATCTGATGACGCTTGGCGGGCTGGCGCTCGCGGTCGGCATTCTCGTCGATGATGCGACCGTGACGATCGAGAACATCAACTGGCATCTGGAGCAGGGCAAGCCCATTCAGCAGGCGATTTTCGACGGCGCGCAACAGATCGTGGCACCGGCCTTCGTGTCGCTGATCTCGATCTGCATTGTGTTTGTCCCGATGTTCTTCTTCCCCGGCATTTCGGGATTTTTGTTCGCGCCGATGGCCGAGGCGGTGGTGTTCGCGCTGATTGCGTCCTTCGTTCTGTCCAGAACGCTGGTCCCGGTCATGGCGAACTTCCTGCTGAGAATGCACGGGACACCGCACGGCGTTCAGGTGATGCGGGCGCATGATTCTGAGGCGGGAATTAAGCGGACGCGCAATCCGTTGATCCTGGTTCAGCACGCGTTTGCCCGCCGCTTCGATCGTGTGCGCGTGGGATACAGTCACCTGCTCGATCTGGCGCTGAGCAACCGGCGCGGCTTTCTGATTGGCTTTTTTGTGCTGGTCGCCGGCTCTTTCGCACTGTTTCCGTTGCTGGGACAGGATTTCTTCCCGGCGGTGGATGCGGGACAGATGAACATCCATGTTCGGGCGCCGGTCGGCACCCGCATCGAGGAAACGGCCGCGCTGTTTGACCGCATCGAGTCGAAAATCCGCGATGTGGTTCCGGCAAGGGAAATCGCAACTATTGTGGACAATATCGGATTGCCGGTGAGCGGTCAGAACCGCGCCTATTCGAACGATGGCGGCGTCGGTCCTGAGGATGGCGATATCCTGGTCAGTCTGAAAGCGGATCATGCCCCGACTGCGGATTACGTCAAAAAACTGCGGAGCGTGCTGCCGCAGAGCTTTCCGGGCAGCCAATTCGCGTTTCTGCCGGCCGACATTGTCAGTCAGATCCTGAATTTCGGCGCGCCCGCCCCGGTCGACGTGATCATTGCCGGCCCCGACACAGCGGGGAATGAACGGTACGCGGAGGAACTGATGCACGGCGTGAGCAAAGTTGCCGGTACCGCGGATGTCCGCCTCGAACAGTCGTCGCACTATCCTGAATTCGCTATCGACATCGATCGCTCAAGAGCGGCGACGGTCGGCGTCACGGAGCGTGACGTCACCAACAGCCTGGTGGTGAATCTCGCCAGCAGCTTCCAACTGTCACCGGCACAATGGCTCGATCCGAAGAATGGCGCATCCTATCCGATCGTCGCGCAGACGCCCCAATATGAGCTCGATTCACTCTCGAAGATGCAGAATATTCCGGTGACGGGCAGCGCGGGCGGGAAGACAATGGAAGTGCTGGGCGCGCTGGGCACGGTGCGCAGGGAGAACAGCGATGCGATCGTGTCACATTACGCCATTCAGCCGGCGGTTGACATCTACGGCACGACCCAGGGACGCGATCTGGGGGCCGTGGCGGCCGACATCCAGCAACTGATCGACCGCACGGCGAAAGACCGGCCGCGCGGCGCGACCGTGACTCTGCGCGGCCAGACGGAGACCATGCGCACATCTTTTGCCGGCATCTCCTTCGGCCTTCTGGAAGCGATTGTCCTGATTTACCTGATCATTGTTATCAATTTCCAATCATGGATCGATCCGTTCGTGATCGTTGCAGCGCTGCCCGCGGCGCTGGCCGGCATCGTGTGGATGCTGTTTGCGACCGAGACGACTTTGAGCGTACCCGCGTTGACCGGGGCGATCATGTGCATGGGCGTGGCGACGGCAAACAGCGTTCTGGTGATCAGCTTTGCGCGCGAACGTCTTGCGGCGACCGGGGATGCGGTGCGTGCGGCGCTTGAGGCGGGCGTGACCCGATTCCGGCCGGTTCTGATGACGGCGCTCGCGATGATCATCGGCATGTCGCCGATGGCGCTTGGGCTCGGCCAGGGCGGCGAACAGAATGCACCGCTCGGGCGCGCGGTGATCGGAGGACTGATGATTGCGACGGCGGCGACGCTATTCTTCGTTCCGGTGGCATTCAGCATCGTTCACCGCCGTGATAGAATTACTTCGGCATCGGCCTCGGAGAGGCTGATTTCCGACGCCGATACTGGACTCGCTGCGGCCGAGTAGTGTGTTCAGTTGATCAGGAGAGGCTTATGACAGCGCCGAAGGATCCAGCGGATCCCAAGCGGAAAACGATCAGGAGGCTGCGGATTGGCGCGGCCGTAACCGCGGTTGTCGTCGCGGGACTGGTCGCGAACGGGATCGTGGTCAGGATGCAGGCGCATGCCGACCAGGAGAGTTTTGCCGTTGCGCAATCCGTCCCGACGGTGACA
>JAGWSK010000225.1 GCA_028869355.1 Alphaproteobacteria bacterium
ATGCACAACTGCAAAGGTTACGCCTGGCTGCCGTGGATTTACACCCCGGCTAAGGGTACAACTCGTCGCGCAGGTTTTGGAGTTTCGCCTCCCCTGCCATGACCGACGAAGAAGAACAGGCACTCAGAGCCCGTCTTGCGGAACTCCGGCAGGAGCACGGCGATCTTGACGCTGCAATCGCTGTGGTTTCGACCGCCGCGAACTGTGATCAAATTCAGCTTACGCGGCTGAAAAAACGGAAATTACTGCTCAAGGACCTGATTACCCGCATCGAGAACACCCTTCTGCCTGACATCACCGCGTGAAGGCCGCAAACGCAGGAATTTGCTTCCCAGGGGAACCTTGTTCCCTATAATCCGCCGCTTCGCCGCGCGCAGCAGGGACAAAAAACAGCAAAATGCCAAATTCCAGGGCTTCGGCGCGCCCGCTCATTGGAATCATCATGGGAAGCAAGTCCGATTGGCCGACCCTCAAGGCCGCGGCGGACATTCTCGGCGAGCTGAAGATCGCATTCGAGACACGTGTGGTATCGGCACACCGCACGCCGGACCGCCTCTACAGTTACGCGAAGACCGCATCGAAGCGGGGCCTGAAAGCAATCATTGCCGGCGCGGGGGGCGCGGCGCACCTGCCGGGGATGACGGCTGCCATGACGGTCGTTCCTGTTCTTGGTGTTCCGGTCGAAACCCGTGCGCTGAAGGGGCTCGACAGCCTGCTGTCCATTGCCCAGATGCCCGGCGGTATTCCGGTTGCCACTTTCGCCATCGGTGAGGCGGGCGCCCGGAACGCGGCATTGTTTGCCGCCGCATTGCTGGCCAATGAAAATCAGGAATTGCGATCCCGACTCGAGCGCTGGCGATCGCGCCAGACCCGCTCGGTCCCCCTGCGCCCGGCGCCAGTCGAAAAGAAAAAGAAGTGATGCCGCAAACAGGAAAACCGGAGCCCCTCCCGCCGGGCTCCACCATCGGGATTCTGGGCGGCGGACAACTGGGCCGGATGCTGGCGCTGGCTGCGGCGCGGCTCGGACTGAAAACCCATGTTTATTCGGACGAAAGCGAATCCTGCGCCTTCTATGTCGCGAGCGAAACCACGCGGGCGTCATTTCGCGATCCGAAAGAGCTGGCGAAATTCGCCCGGCGCTGCGATGCGGTAACCTTTGAATTCGAAAACGTGCCCGACGAGACCGTCCGGGAACTGATGCAGCACGTGCCTGTCGCCCCGGGACCTGAACCGCTTCGGATTGCGCAGGACCGCTTTCTCGAAAAGAGCTTTCTGCAGCAGAAGGGCCTTTTGACCGCGCCATTTCACAATGTGGCCAGCGAATCGCAGGCACGCGAAGCATTCACCGCATTGGCCGGGCCCGCGGTGCTTAAGACAAGAAGGCTTGGCTACGATGGCAAAGGCCAGCGGATCGTCAAAACTGCCGAAGATGCTGCGCGCGCTTTCGCCGAACTCGGCGGTGTTCCGTCAATTCTCGAAGGCTTTGT
Organism: Alphaproteobacteria bacterium; assembly: GCA_028869355.1. Taxonomy (GTDB): domain Bacteria; phylum Pseudomonadota; class Alphaproteobacteria; order Micropepsales; family Micropepsaceae; genus CAIYRG01. The sequence goes on from JAGWSK010000225.1 coordinate 1,488, forward strand.
CGAGTTCGCCTTCGAGACATCGGTAATCGCTGCCCGCGGCCAGGACGGTGCGTTTGCGGCTTACGATCCGGCGCTGAATGAACACGAACATCACATTCTCCGCCGCTCCACGGTTCCGTCCGGTCTGCCCGAGAAGAAAGTGCAGGAAGCTTTCGCGATGGCGCGCCGCATTGCCGAGGCGCTGAACTATATCGGCGTTCTCGGTGTCGAGCTGTTCGTCACCAAAGACCTGCGGCTGCTCGTCAACGAAATTGCCCCGCGGGTGCACAATTCCGGCCATTGGACCCTGGAAGGCTGCGCCGTCAGCCAATTCGAGCAGCACATTCGCGCGGTCGCAGGCTGGCCGCTCGGCGATCCAGCGCGGCACTCCAACGCCGTGATGCGGAATATCATCGGTGCGGAAGTGGAGGACTGGAAGCAATTGGCCGGCCGGGCCGGTTTGCATCTTTACGGCAAGCGCGTCGCACGTCCGGGCCGCAAAATGGGGCACGTCACGACCATTTCCCCCGGCGAATAAAAACGGCATTTCAACCGCTACACCGCTACAAAATTGAATTCATTGGGTGATTCTGAAAGCAAACCGCTACCACAACCGCTACAGACCGCTACAAACCGCTACGACAACTGTCCTGCACCCCATCGATGGGACTCGAATTGGTTGGCTGCGGCAGCGAATTGCAACTGCACAACTGCACAACTGCACCGGGGGGTGTAAACATTACAGCTCTTGTACGCCGCCGCGCTGAACGGCCGTCCGCCGCGGCGGGCGCAGAAATCACCTATATAGATAGGACTACACCTATCCGTGCACCTTGTCAAGCGCCAGAGGATTGTCCGTAGAGTTGCGCATAGGCAGCCACATCGCCGGCGGTGAAACAGCAGAAGATCACCAGGTCCTGAATCGTGCAGGCGGACAGATGCGCGGTGACGCGGCCGAAAGCGATCGCCGCAGCGGTATCGGATGGCCAGCCATAGGCGCCGGTTCCGATGGCCGGAAACGCGATCGAGCGGAGCTGATATTGGTCGGCAAGCTCCAGCACGCTGTCGTAACAGCTTGCCAGCACCGCTTCCTGATCGCTGTCGTGACGATTCCAGATCGGCGCCACGGTATGAATGACCCGCCGCGCCGGAAGGCCATACCCCGGCGTGATGACCGCATTGCCTGCCGGACAGCGGCCGATGCGGTAAAGTTCGTCGTTGAGTTCCTTTCCGGCTTTGCGGCGGATCGCGCCATCCACTCCGCCGCCCGGCAACAGCGCCGAATTGGCGCCATTGACGATGGCATCGCAATTGAGGCCGGTGATATCGGCCTGAATGATGCGAATACGGGATTTCAGTTCCACGGGCCATTCTCCGCCCAATGGGAAATCAGATGAAACGCGATCGCGTCGCGCCGCGGCAATCCGATTTCGGTGGATGTGCCGTCGATCAGCTGCTTGACCAGCGCATGGTCGAACCATCGGGCGGCGACAATCTCCTCTCCGTCGATCGCGATGTCGCTGCTGCCGGCGTCGGCGAAGCAGCCGATCATCAGGCTTGATGGAAACGGCCAGGGTTGGCTCGCAAAATAGCGGACGCGGTTGATGCGCAATCCGGCTTCCTCGAAAATTTCGCGCGCAACGGCTTCTTCGATGGTTTCGCCGGGTTCGACGAACCCGGCCAGCGTCGAATAGAAGCCCGCGCTGAATCGCCGGTTGCGGCCAAGCAGGCACTGCGCGCCTCGCGTCACCAGCATGATCACGGCGGGATCTGTGCGCGGGAAATGTTCTGCGCGGCAATGC
>JAGWSK010000226.1 GCA_028869355.1 Alphaproteobacteria bacterium
AAGATCGGCGAAGTCCATGATGGCGCCGCGACCATGGACTTCATGGAGCAGGAACAGGAACGCGGCATCACCATTACTTCCGCCGCCACCACCTGTTTCTGGCGCGATCACCGCGTCAATATCATCGACACGCCAGGGCATGTCGATTTCACCATCGAGGTCGAGCGCTCCATGCGCGTGCTGGATGGTGCGGTTGCCGTATTCGATGCCGTCGCCGGCGTCGAGCCGCAGTCCGAAACCGTCTGGCGCCAGGCCGATAAATACCGCGTTCCGCGCATCTGTTTCGTCAACAAAATGGACCGCACCGGCGCCGATTTCTTCCGCTCCGTGCAAATGATGATTGATCGCCTCGGCACCAAACCGATGGTGGTTCAGCTCCCCGTGGGCGTCGAGTCCGGTTTTAAGGGCGTTGTCGATCTGATCGCCATGAAGGCGGTGCTGTGGAAAGAGGAAAATCTCGGCGCCGAATTCGAGGTCGTGGAGATTCCCGCGGACCTCGCCGAAAAGGCTGGCTCCTATCACACCAAGCTCGTCGAACTGGCGGTCGAGCAAGACGAAAAGCTTCTCGAAGCCTATCTCGAAGGACACATGCCATCGCCGGACCAGCTTAAGGCGTGCATCCGCAGGGGGACCTGCGGATTTCATTTTGTTCCGGTGTTGTGCGGCTCGGCATTCAAGAACAAGGGCGTACAGCCGCTGCTCGATGCAGTCGTCGATTTCCTGCCTTCGCCGATGGATATTCCGCCGGTCGAGGGCACCAGGCCTCATTCGGATGAAAAGATCATCCTGCCTGCCGACGACAAGGCGCCGTTTGCCGGCCTTGCGTTCAAGATCATGGACGATCCCTTTGTCGGCTCCATCACCTTCGTCCGGATTTATTCCGGCATGGTGAGCTCGGGCACTTCGGTGCTGAATTCGGTGAAGGACAATCGCGAGCGCGTCGGCCGCATGCTTCTCATGCATGCCAACAACCGCGAAGACATCAAGGAAGCCTATGCCGGCGACATCGTCGCGTTCGCCGGGCTGAAGAACACCACGACCGGCGAAACGCTGTGCGATGTCCAAAAGCCCGTTGTGCTTGAGCGGATGGAATTCCCCGATCCGGTGATCGAGATCGCGATCGAACCGAAGTCAAAGGCCGATCAGGAAAAGCTCGGCGTCGCGCTGAACCGGCTTGCGCAGGAAGATCCGTCGTTCCGGGTCTCGACCGACCAGGAGTCGGGCCAGACCATCCTCAAGGGCATGGGCGAACTTCATCTGGAGATCAAGGTCGATATCCTCAAGCGCACCTACAAGGTTGATGCCAATATCGGCCAGCCGCAGGTGGCCTATCGCGAAACGCTCGCCAAGCCGGTTACCATTCAGTACACGCACAAAAAGCAGACCGGTGGTGCCGGCCAGTTCGCCGAAGTGAAAATCGAGTTCGAGCCGCTGCCGCCCGGATCGGGCTTCGAATTCGAAAATGCAGTGGTCGGTGGTTCCATACCCAGGGAATATATTCCCGCGGTCGAAAAGGGCCTGAAAGCGCAGAAGGAAACCGGGCTTCTCGCGGGATTCCCGGTGATCGATTTCAAGGCGCGGCTGATCGACGGCAAATACCACGAAGTCGATTCGAATGCGCTCACCTTCGAAATCGCCTCACGGGCGGCGTTTCGCGAGATCAGCAGCCGCGGAGCAGTCAAGCTCCTCGAGCCGATCATGAAAGTCGAGGTGGTGACGCCGGAGGATTATCTCGGCGGCGTCATCGGCGATCTCAATTCGCGCCGCGGACATGTGCATGGCACCGATACGCGCGGCAACGCCCAGGTGGTGACAGCGATGGTGCCGCTCGCCAACATGTTCGGCTATGTCAACACCCTGCGCTCCATGACCCAGGGCCGGGCGCAATACACCATGCAATTCGATCACTACGAGCAAGTGCCGCAGGCAATCGCGGAAGAGGTCAAGGCCAAATACGCCTGACGCCCCGGTTAAAATTTGTACTGACCACGGAGAAAATATCATGGCCAAAGCTAAGTTCGAACGGACCAAGCCCCATTGCAACGTCGGCACCATCGGTCACGTCGATCACGGCAAAACCACATTGACCGCGGCGCTGACGCGGGTCTCGGCCGACCGGGGATGGACCACGACGGCGGTGTCCTATGACCAGGTCGCCAAAGCGTCCGAGAGCCAGGGCCGCCGCGATCCCACCAAGATTCTCACCATCGCCACCAGCCATGTCGAATACTCCACCGCGAAGCGCCACTATGCCCATGTCGACTGCCCTGGACATGCTGACTATGTGAAGAACATGATCACCGGCGCTGCCCAGATGGACGGCGCAATCCTTGTGGTCTCCGCCGCCGACGGCCCGATGCCGCAAACCCGCGAACACATCCTGCTCGCGCGGCAGGTCGGCGTGCCCTACATCGTCGTCTACCTCAACAAGGTCGATCTGGTCGACGATCCGGAACTGCTTGACCTCGTCGAACTCGAAATCCGCGAGTTGCTCACCAAATACCAATTCCCGGGCGATGATGCTCCGCTCATTCGCGGTTCGGCGATCAAGGCCTTGAACGGCGAGAAGGGCGAGACTGCCGATGAGTCCATCCTCAAGCTGTTCGAAGCGCTCGACACCTATGTGCCGCTTCCCGAACGTCCCATCGATCAGCCGTTCCTGATGCCGATTGAGGACGTGTTCTCGATCTCGGGCCGCGGCACCGTGGTCACCGGACGCATCGAGCGCGGCAAGATCAAGGTCGGCGAGGAAGTCGAGATCATCGGCATTCGCCCGACGTCGAAGACCACCGTCACCGGTGTGGAAATGTTCCGCAAGCTGCTCGATCACGGCGAGGCAGGGGACAATGTCGGCTGCCTGCTCCGCGGTGTCGACAAGGAAGCGGTGGAACGCGGTCAGGTGCTGGCCAAGCCGGGCTCTGTCACGCCGCACACCAATTTCAATGCCGAAGCCTATATCCTGACCAAGGAGGAAGGAGGCCGCCATACACCCTTCTTCGGCAATTACCGCCCGCAATTCTATTTCCGTACCACCGATGTGACCGGTATCGTGAAGCTGCCGCAGGGCACGGAAATGGTCATGCCCGGTGACAACGTCACGGTGGAAGTGGAGCTGATCGTGCCGATCGCGATGGAAGAAAAGCTGCGCTTCGCCATTCGCGAAGGCGGCCGCACGGTAGGCGCCGGTGTCGTTACCAAAATCCTGAAATAGGAGAGGGACGGCTTTAGCCGCAGGAGAATTGAAATGCAGGGACAGAATATCCGTATACGGCTAAAGGCGTTCGATCACCGTATCCTCGACAATTCCACCAAGGAGATCGTCAACACGGCGAAGCGCACCGGCGCGCAGGTGCGGGGGCCGATTCCCCTGCCCACGCGCATTGAACGCTTCACCGTGAACCGGTCGCCCCATGTGGACAAAAAGAGCCGCGAACAGTTCGAAATCCGGACCCATAAGCGGCTCTTGGACATCATTGATCCCACACCGCAGACGGTGGACGCGCTGATGAAGCTCGACCTCGCAGCCGGTGTGGACGTTGAGATCAAGCTCTAGGAGCGCGCGAGCCATGCGAACCGGAGTTATCACCCAGAAAGTGGGCATGACCCGCCTGTTTCTTGAGGACGGGCGGCACGTGCCCGTGACGGTCCTTAAACTGGGCAAGTGTCAGGTGGTTGCGGTGCGCACCGCTGAAAAAGACGGCTACACCGCGGTGCAGCTCGGTTCCGGATTCGTCAAACCGAAAAGCCTGACGCAGGCCGAGCGCGGTCATTTTGCCAAATCCTCGGTCGAACCCAAGCGAAAGGTCGCGGAATTCCGGGTCGACCCGAAGAATCTGCTCGACGTCGGAGATGAAATCCTCGCCTCGCATTTCGTGCCGGGCCAGAAGGTCGACGTCACCGGCATCACCATCGGTCGCGGCTTCACCGGCGCAATGAAACGCTGGAATTTCCGGGGGTTGGAAGCATCGCATGGCGTGTCGATTTCGCACCGTTCGCTCGGCGGCACGGGCGGCCGGCAGGACCCGGGCAAGACCTTCAAGAACAAGAAGATGCACGGCCATTACGGCGTCGAGCGCGTCACCACGCAGAATGTCGAAGTGGCGAAAGTCGATGTCGAACGCGGATTGATCATGCTCCGCGGTGCGGTGCCGGGCGCCAAAGGCGGCTGGGTCATGATCCGCGATGCCGTGAAACGTCCGTATAAGGATGTTCCGGCGCCGGGTTCGGTGAAAAAGGCGGAAGCCGCGGCGGGGGGGCAGTCATGAAGGCCAAAGTGCTGACTCTCGATGCCGGTGATGCCGGCGAAATCGAACTCAACGACGCCATTTTCGGGCTGGAGCCACGCGCCGATCTCATGCACCGCGTCGTGGTGTGGCAGCTCGCCAAGCGCCGCGCCGGCACGCACAAAACCAAGACCCGGGGCGAGGTCAATCGCACGACCAAGAAGGTGTACCGGCAGAAGGGCACCGGCTCGGCGCGCCACGGTGCGCGTTCGGCCCCCCTTTATGTCGGCGGCGGCAAGGCCATGGCGCCGGTGGTGCGCAGCCACGCGTATGATCTGCCGAAAAAAGTCCGCACAACGGCTCTCAAACACGCGCTTTCGGCCAAGGCAAAAGAGTCCAAACTCGTGATCCTCGATGCCGCTCAGGTCGATTCCGTGAAGACCAATGCTGTGGCAAAGAAACTCGGCAAGCTTGCCGAGGGCAACGTCCTCCTGGTCGACGGCGCGTTCGACGAGAAATTCGCGCTTTCGGCCCGCAATCTTGAGCGGGTATCGCTGCTCCCTGCGGATGGCCTGAATGTCTATGACGTCCTGCGGCGCGACACACTGATCGTCACGAAGTCGGCCATCAAGGCGATCGAGGAGCGGCTGTCATGAGCAAATACGACGTGATCCTCTCGCCGGTCATCAGCGAAAAATCGACCCGGCTTTCCGAGGCCAATCAGGTGATCTTCCGGGTCGCCCCGGATGCTTCCAAGCCCGAGATCGCCAAGGCCGTTGAAGAGCTGTTCAAGGTCAAGGTGAAAGCGGTCAATACGCTGCGCACGCGGGGAAAGTTGAAGGCGTTCCGCGGCCGCCGCTATCGCAAGAGCGATGTGCGGAAAGCCATCGTGACGCTGGCCGAGGGCTATCAGATCGACGTGACAACCGGATTGTAAGAGACAAAACATGGCGCTCAAGACTTTCAAACCGGTGACCAACGCCCAGCGCCAATTGGTGCTGGTGGATCGTTCCGGGCTGCACAAGGGACCGCCGGTCAAGAAGCTCACCGAGGGACAGAAGCGGCCGGGCGGCCGCAACAATCTCGGCCGCATCACGGTGCGCTGGCAGGGCGGCGGGCACAAGCAGAGCTATCGCATCATCGACTTCAAGCGCGTCCGCAATGACGAACCGGCGAAAGTCGAGCGGCTCGAATATGATCCCAACCGCACATCCTTCATTGCACTGATCAAATATCGCAACGGTGATTTGTCCTACATCCTGGCGCCGCAGCGGCTTGCGGCCGGTGATGTCGTGATGTCCGGCGACAAAGTGGACGTGAAGCCGGGCAACGCCATGCCGCTGGCCGCGATGCCGGTTGGCACAATCGTCCACAATGTGGAAATGAAGCCGGGCAAGGGCGGGCAGATTGCGCGCGCCGCCGGCACTTACGCGCAATATCTCGGCCGCGATGCCGGCTACGCTCTGATGCGTCTCAATTCCGGCGAGGTGCGCAGGGTCAGGCTGGAATGCCGCGCGACCGTCGGCGCGGTGTCCAATCCCGACCACATGAATGAAGTCCTGTCCAAAGCCGGCCGCAATGTCTGGCGCAATCGCCGGCCGTCCGTTCGCGGCACCGCGATGAACCCGATCGATCATCCGCATGGCGGCGGTGAAGGGCGCACCAAGGGTGGCCGTCATCCGGTGACGCCCTGGGGCAAGCCGACAAAGGGCGGCAAGACACGCAAGAACAAGCGCACCACGCGCGACATCGTTCGCTCGCGGCACGCGAGAAGCAAAGGTTAAACATGACGCGATCGGTCTGGAAAGGTCCGTTTGTCGACGGTTTTCTCCTGAAAAAGGCGGAAGCTGCGCGCAATTCCGGGCGCAAGGAAGTGATCAAGATCTGGTCGCGCCGTTCGACCATTCTGCCGCAATTCGTCGGCCTTACCTTCGGGGTCTACAACGGACAGAAGCATGTCCCCGTCATGGTCACCGAAGACATGATCGGCCACAAGTTCGGCGAGTTCTCGCCGACGCGCACCTTCCACGGCCACTCCGGCGACCGTAAGGCCAAGAAGGAAGGAGTCTGAGCATGGGCAAGCCGGCACGCAAGCGCTCGCTCTCCGATGCCGAGGCCAAAGCCATTGGCCGGAACATCCGCACCAGCCCGCGCAAGCTCAACCTCGTGGCGCAATCCATCCGTGGACAGACGGCTGAAGCGGCTCTTGCCACGCTGACCTTCTCACCCAAGCGGATCGCACACACCGTCAGGAAAGTATTGGAATCGGCAATCGCGAATGCCGAAAACAATCATGATCTCGACGTTGACAGCCTTTTCGTCAGCGAGGCGTCGGTCGGGAAGAACCTGACGATGAAACGTTTCCATGCGCGCGCCCGCGGCCGCGGCGCCCGCATCGAAAAGCCGTTCTCGCAGGTCACGATCGTCGTCGCCGAACGCGAAGCGGAAAAGCCAACACCGAAAAAATCCGCAAAATCGGCGCCCGCCGAGACCGAAGGCGAGCCGGCAGAAAAAACATCCAGGAAATCGCCAAAAACGGCGCCGGCTGAAGCGAAGAGCGCCGCGCCAAAGAAGACATCGAAGAAATCCGCAAAGCCGGCGGCAGCGAAAAAGGCCGGAACCGGCAAAAAGGAGAAGGCCTGATGGGTCAGAAAGTCAATCCGATCGGGCTCAGGCTCGGTGTGAACCGCACCTGGGATTCGCGCTGGTTCGCAAACAAGAAGGAATATTCGAAACTCCTTCAGGAAGACATCAAGATCCGCAATTACCTGCTGGACAAGCTGAAGCAGGCGGGTGTGTCGCGGATATTCATTGAACGCCCGCACAAAAAGTGCCGCGTCACCATCCATTCGGCGCGTCCGGGCGTGGTGATCGGCAAGAAGGGCGCCGATATCGAGAAGCTGAAGGCCGATCTCGCCAAATTCACCACTTCGGAAGTTCACCTCAACATTGTCGAAATCCGCAAACCGGAAATCGACGCCAAGCTTGTGGCCGACAATATTGCGCAGCAACTGGAACGCCGGGTCGCATTTCGCCGCGCGATGAAGCGTGCCGTTCAGTCCGCCATGCGGCTCGGCGCCCAGGGCATCCGCATCAACTGTACCGGCCGGCTTGGCGGCGCCGAAATCGCCCGTATTGAATGGTACCGCGAAGGACGTGTGCCGCTGCACACGCTGCGCGCCGATATCGATTACGGAATCTCGACCGCCAAAACGACCTACGGCACCTGCGGCGTGAAGGTCTGGGTGTTCAAGGGCGAGATCATGGAGCACGACCCGATGGCGCAGGACAAGCGCCTGAATGAGGCCGCGGAGAGCCAGGGCCGCAGCGGCGGCCGCCCGCAGGCCGCGGCGTAAACAGGACAACCGACATGCTGCAACCGGCACGAAGCAAATTCCGAAAACAACACAAGGGCAGGATTCACGGCACTGCCAAGGCCGGTTTTTCGCTCGCCTTCGGCTCCTTTGGTCTCAAGGCCATCGAGCCCGAGCGCGTCACTGCACGGCAGATCGAAGCCGCGCGCCGCGCTCTGACCCGTCACATGAAGCGAGCCGGACGCGTATGGATCCGCGTGTTCCCGGATGTGCCGGTGTCCAAAAAGCCGGCCGAAGTTCGCATGGGATCCGGCAAGGGCGCGCCCGAATTCTGGGTCTGCAAAATCAAGCCCGGCCGTATTTTGTTCGAGGTGGACGGCGTGCCACGCGAACTGGCTGAAGAGGCGATGCGCCTTGCCGCCGGCAAATTGCCGATCGCGACCAAATTCGTTGCGCGGCTTCAGGCGTAAGGGGGACCGCGATGACCAAAGTTGCCGATTTTCGCGACAAGACCGAGGATCAGCTTGGCGATGAATTGGCGCGCCTGAAGAAGGAGCAGTTCAATCTGCGCTTTCAGCGCGCGAGCGGCCAGTTGGAAAACACCGCACGGTTTCGCAGCGTGCGCCATGACATCGCCCGGATCATGACGGTGCTCGGCCAGCGCGCAGTCGTTGCACGGGCTGCGCCGGCCAAAACTGAGTCAGCGGAAAAACCAAAAGCCGCGCGCAAAGGAATTCTCCGGCGTACGGCCGAACGGGTTCGGCGTAAGCAGCCGGCCAAAAGTGAATAGGATTTGAACCATGCCAAAACGGGTTCTGCAGGGCGTCGTGGTCAGCGATGCAAATGCCAAGACGGTCGTCGTCGAGGTAGAGCGGCGCTTCATTCATCCGGTGATGGGCAAGACCGTCCGCCGGTCGAAGAAATATCACGCTCATGACGAGAACAAGTCGTTCAAGACCGGCGACATCGTACGCATCCGCGAGTGCCGGCCGGTCTCGAAACTGAAGCGATGGGAAGTCATCGGGCGCTCCGGTGAAGCCGGCGGAAAGGCCTAAGCCATGATCCAGATGACCACCGAACTCGATGTCGCCGACAATTCCGGTGCGCGCCGCGTCATGTGCATCAAAGTTCTCGGCGGTTCGCGCCGCAAATACGCCGATGTCGGCGACACGATTGTTGTGTCTGTCAAAGAGGCGATTCCGCGCGGACGCGTGAAAAAGGGTGAAGTGCTCAAAGCGGTGGTCGTCCGGACTGCGCATGGCATTCGCCGGCCCGATGGTTCGCTGATCCGCTTTGATGGCAATGCCGCAGTCCTGATCAACAACCAGAATGAACCGATCGGGACCCGCATCTTCGGACCCGTGACGCGCGAACTCAGGGCGAAGAACCACATGAAGATCATTTCGCTCGCGCCAGAGGTGCTGTGATGCCAGCGAAGGTGAAAAAAGGTGATCGCGTCGTGGTCACCGCCGGCCGCGACAAGGGCAAATCGGGCCAGGTGCTGCGCGTCTATCCGGCCGAGGACCGCGTGCTCATTTCCGGGGTCAATCTGGTCCGGCGGC
>JAGWSK010000227.1 GCA_028869355.1 Alphaproteobacteria bacterium
TCTTGTGGGGCTTGCCCTCATGGCCTCGGCGGGCATCGGTTATGCCGCGGGCACGGGAAATATCCCCGACATCTCGACACTAAATCCGAATGCGATGAAGCTGGTCCTGCCCGAGAATATCAAATGGGCACCCGCAGCGGGATTGACCGGCACCGATTCCTACACCTTGGTCGGCGACGCGGGGAAGCCGGGGTTCTATATCGTGCTCAACCGCTTTCATCCCGGCAATTTCAGCCATCCGCATTATCACGCCAATGACCGCTACATCATGGTGCTGAGCGGGACATGGTGGGTGGCAACCGGAGCGAAGGACGACCCCGAGCATCTGACTGTGCCCATCAAGCCGGGAAGTTTCGCCATCCACAAGGGACGCGAAGTGCATTACGACGGTGCACGCGCCGGCAGTGACGAAGCCGTGGTGATGATCTTCGGCGAAGGTCCGGGCACCCGGCATGAATGCGAAGGGCCGACCGCCGAAAAAGGCCCCGGCCCCTGCGCCGATGCGCGCAAAGCGGCGGGATTGCCTGCGGTCAACTGAGTTTGTGATCAGGGCCGCTCACAACGCACCCCTCACCCGGAGCGCCAGCGGCGCGACTTCGTCGCGCGGCGCTCCGCCCTCTCCCACAAGGGGAGAGGCGGATCAGCTCCCGCGCCGTCATTATTCCAGCGTCAGAACCGACTGCTCGTAATTGCGAGTGCCGAGGCCTTCGTCGGCAAAGATTGCGTGTTCGGCAATCCATTCGCGCGCATCTTCATAAACGTCGCGGCCGTATTTCTCGAATACGATGCGCTCGCCAGGGCCCCAGCGGCGCGTGTCCATCGTGGAATGGAAGCGCGTCGGGAATTCCTTCAGGTAGTAATGCGTGTAGAGCTCCGGCCTGAGGTCGATATCGCGCTGTGCCCGCTTCAGCGCGCGGTAGAATTTGCGGATGTCCTCGGGATCGGGATCGCCATGGATCATATGCGCGATCATGAAGGTGGTATCGATGATTTTGCGGAAGCCAAGCTGCTCGGCGAAATAATAGGGTCCGCTGAACAATGCAGCGGCCGGTACGTTGCCGCCGACCAAAAGGTCCATACGGCTGAATAGAAGCCCATCTTTGAAGGACAGGATCAACTGGTCAGGCGCGAGATATTGTTCGAGGCCCTGGATGGTCGAGTAATGACTGCCGGATTTGAATCCGACGGAAATCGGCACGCCCGCGAGATCTGCAGGTGTTTTGACCGGTGAATCCGGTGGCACAAACACGCCCGCGGGCGAGACGGAGTAAACATCGGCAAACAGTTTCGCGTGACCGGTGGATGCGGCAACGTTCACGGTCCAGTGGCAGGCGCAACTGATGTCGGATTTGCGGCCATCTTCGATCAGGTTGTAAGCGCCGCTTTTATTCGCCGTCCGGTGATGCTGGCCGTCTGTCGATTGCACAAGTTCGAGGAATTCGTAGTCCAAGCCCTCCGCTTTGAAATAGCCCTTTTCCTCGGCCACCCATTCGTGCAGCCGGAAATGCGGTTCAATGATGAATTTTTTCCTGGTCATAGCGGACTCCGGAGATTGCTCACAATCGATCAGCTTGAAGTGAATTTAGCATGTGCGTCGCATGCGTCCAGACGAGGAACGAAGACATCGCGGGCGCGTACCGCCAAAAAAGGGCAACACAGATGGCAAAACGGCAGACGGCAAAAGGCAAAACCGGCCGTAAATGGTCGGCGGAAGTCACCGAAACCAGTCACGCTATGAACCTTGAGAAGGATGTTTTCCGGCAGTCGAGTCCAAAGAAAATCGCGCAGTCGCTCAAGCATTCTGCCGAAGCGAGCACTCATCGCAAGAGCAGCCCGTTCCGGTCGGCTATGTCGATGTTGAACTTCTACATCAATCGGGCGGGTCACAATCTGCCGGAATCGCGCAAGGCGACGCTTGAACGCGCCAAAGGCGAGCTGCGCA
>JAGWSK010000228.1 GCA_028869355.1 Alphaproteobacteria bacterium
ATGTTCCTGCATCGCACTCACCATCAGATTTTCGCCAGCCAGTGTTCGTAGATGTCGATGTCGAGCGTGTCGGCATCGGAACCGGAATAATCCGGCCACAGATCTTTCTGCCTGAAACGGACTTCGTACAGCGCCTTCGGCGGCATGCCGTCGCGGCCGATCGCGAGAATTTCCGGGTTGGGAAAGCTGCCGAATTTGCGCTGCACGACGCCTTGCTTGCCGCGGATATAGACCGGCGTGCGGATATGGCCGGGCGGATAATCCTCGCGCACGCGCACGCGGTCGCCGGGCGCAAATGCCGCCATCACGCCGCGTCCTCGCCGAGCCGGTCGCGGATCGCGGCGATCTTCGCGTCGATCTCGTCCTGCGTGAACACGCCCTTGTCGATCAGCTGCCGCGCCAGAGCCGCGGTCCAGCGCTCGTAATAGGACAGCGTGTTGTAGGCGTCGTCACCGAGCATCTCGATATAGCGCCGGTTTTCGTCCACCCGGCGCAATCCCTTCTGCGACAACAACGCGTTCAACGCGTCGATCTGCTTTTCCCAGAATGTCATGTCATGCGGCGTGGTATCGACCGGTCCGGCCGGCAAGCCGCCGAGATCGTGCGGACCGCGCATGCTGCTGTTCCTCAATGCCTCGCCAGAACCCTAGCCGATCATTTTGCTCCGGGCCACGAAAAGCTCATGCGGTCTGCTATTCTGCGACCAGATCAAGCAGGGGGCATTCATGCCGCACATCACGACGGGTGAGTTCATAGTCATTGTGATCATCGCCATTCTGGTGATCATTCCGGCCGCGATGATCTTACGGCGCCTGGGTTACAGCCCATGGTGGGCAATCATCGCGCCGATATCACCACTCAATATTCTTGGCCTTTGGATCATTGCGTTCGTGAAATGGCCTGTCGAGACTGCTCTCAAGTCTTGATCGCTGTCCGATAGGCGTCGAGGATTTCCCCGCCGCGGGCGAACCAGACGCGGTCATGCCCGCGGATGTAATCCAGCGCCTTCGCCAGATGGGGAGCGCGATGCGGCGCGCCGATCAGGAACGGGTGCAGTGCGATCGGCAGCACGCGCGCCTGATCTTCACCTTCGCGGTACAACGTGTCGAACGCGTCGATGATATAGGCGGCGAATTGCGAGGCCGGCGTGCCCTGCCGGTCGATCAGTCCGATGTCGTTGATGTCGAGCGTATAAGGCACGGCATAGAGACCATTCTTCATCCGGAACGGCTGATCGTCGGCGGCGCCCCAATCGCAGACATACTCCAGCCCGGCGGATTTCAGCGCGTCCAGAGTGCCGTCGGTTTCCATTAGTCCCGGCCCGAGCCAGCCGCGCACGCGTTCGCCGGTCGAGTTGCGGATTTCCACTACCGCTTCGCGCACCACCTGTGCCGCGGCGGTGGGTGACAGCGTGTCCATCCGTTCGGAGTTGGTCATGCCATGGCCCATCAACTCGTCGCCGCGCTGTTTGAAGGCGGCAATGATGTCCGGATAGAACCGGCAGACGGAGGCATTCAGCGCAATGGTGGTGCGGATATTCCGCGCCTGGAAAATTTCGAACAGGCGCCAGATCGCCACCCGCAACCCATAATCGTTGCGCGGCTCATTGCGCACGTCCATGTGGCCCTTGTCGTCCTTGACGTCCCAGTGTTCGACATTGGGGACAATGAACACCGCCACCCGCGCGCCGTTCGGCCATTTCAGCTTCGGGCGTTTTGTGATCGGCGAGTAGTCATAAAACGGGTGCGGCGTACCGGTGCGGATTCCGCCTGCTGTCTCCGCTGCGCCCACGGCTGACGTCGCCGCGACGGCGGCGGCGGCCGCGATGGTGCTTCCCGTCTGGATCATCGTGCGCCGCGAGATTGCGCTCGCGCCCCCGGCCACATTGCGTTCCGTCGTCATAGAGTGTCTCCTTCGGCTCGCGACAATCATAGCATGGGGGCGAAATGACGGATTCGATTCTTGCAGGCCGCTGCTCCTGCGGCGCGGTGAAATACCGGCTGACTTCGGCCCCGATGTTTGTCCATTGCTGCCATTGCCGCGACTGTCAGCGCCAGACCGGCAGCGCCTTTGTCCTGAACGCATTGATCGAAGCCGACCGCGTTGAGCTGCTCGCCGGCGAAACCCGTCCCTTTCCGCAACCGACCGACAGCGGCAGACCGCATGTGATCCATCGCTGCGCGGAATGCGGCACGGCCATGTGGAGCACCTATGGCGGACGCGAGCAGTTGCGCTTCGTGCGTGTCGGCACGCTGGAGGATCCGGCGGCGCTCAAACCCGACGTGAATATTTTCACCCGCTCGAAACAGCCCTGGCTGCAGTTGCCGGCAGGTGTTCCCGGTTTTGAGGCCTATTACGACAGCAGTTTGCTGTGGCCGAAGGACAGCCTCGCGCGCCGCGCCGCGCTGTTCGGCCGATAACACCAGGATGTTACAGCGCGGCGGTGGATTGCGCGTCGCGCCGGTTTAAAATGCGCTCATTCACGTGGTTCGAGTCTTTGCATGAAACATTCCGTTGGACGGCGCCGCGTATTGTCCGGTGCGGGCGCGCTGTTATGCGTCAGCACATTGCCGGGCTGCGCCGGAAATCTGGTCAACCTCATCGGTGCGCGCGAGAAACTTCAGGTCGCGCCGCTCGACGCCAGCACGTCGCGGATCAGCGCGATCACGGTGTGCACGCGCCCGTTCCGCGCGGAAGGTCCGCGCCTCGATATCGAACAGATCGCCGGCCAGACCGTGGTCCATAATTATGGTCATGGCGGCAGCGGCTGGTCGCTGTCCTGGGGATCGGCGGAAATTGCCGCCCAAAAGGCGATGAGCACAGGTGAACGCGACATTGCCGTGATCGGTTGTGGCGCGTTGGGCATGACCACGGCCCTCACATTGCAGCGCACCGGCGCCCGGGTGACGATTTACGCCAAGGACCTGCCGCCGAATGTGCGTTCGTCTTTTGCCACCGGCCTGTTCACGCCCGATTCGCGCATCTGTTCAGAGGACGGCGCGACTCCGGAATTCCGGCAGCTCTGGGAACGCATGTGCCGGACTTCGTGGCGGACTTACGGAACGCTGCTCGGG